>NZ_JBPBBA010000053.1:0-20147 GCF_050896395.1 Nioella aestuarii
CGAGTGGCAGCGTCGCGCGGGGGACGATCCCGAGGTGCAGGCGCTCTTCGAGGAACTCTTGGCGAACGAATCGCAGTCGAACCTCGGGGCGTTCGTCGCGGCTGCGCAGACCCGGTAGCGTGCGGCCCGATCTGCTGGATGCTGCGGGAGCGTCCCAACCACTTCTGGTCCTACGACTTCGTTGAGAGCCGGACACACGATGGAACGAGGGTCCGGATATATGACACACGTTTGCGACTAATGGCACCAGAACTCTTCGCCGTCAGGGTAGTATCGCGCCAGGCCTTCACGGACGAGAATGTCAGCGATATCCTCACCGTCGGAACGGATGACGACGAGGATGCGGCCGTAGCGGTCCTCGCCTCGCGGCTCCAATGTTATTTCGGTGGTGTTGAGCAGTTCCATGAAGCGGCGTGACGCCTGGCTTGCCAACTGTCTCTCGACGTCGCCGCCGCAAATGTTGGTCTGCGGTTCCGGCGTATCATAGCCGAACGCGCGATATTTCTGGCCATCCAGCCAGAAGGTGTCGCCGTCCACGACGCAATTCACGCGTGGACCGGATCCGCACATGTCAATCGCCGCAGCCGATGTTGCGAGGCCCATGATCCCGAATGATGCAACTGCCAGAAGAACGCGCATGGCTTCACCTCAATGTGTTTGCGACAGTCTACCTACATGCAGACTGAGTGGCGCACCCCATGTTCTGGGTTCCAGCAAAGTCCAGCGCAGTCCGCGCTGCTTTGGGGGATTTTGTGGGGGATGTAGCTGCGGTAAAAATCGATATACTCATAGAAAACAATAATTTGTCGGAAAGCCGTGGCAGCCCGTAGGGGAATCGAACCCCTCTTTCCAGGTTGAAAACCTGGCGTCCTAACCGATAGACGAACGGGCCACTCTTGATTGCCAGCGGGCGGTCAGCGCCGCGCCGTGTCTGGCGTGAGGCGGTGTTTATGAAAAGGTCGGGGGCCGCGCAAGGGGAAAAACCACGCGCGCTGCAACTTTTTTGCGGTCAGGCAGGGGCGGCGTCTTCCAGCTTTAGCTGTACGCTTTGACGGCCGTTCCAGTGGTTGACCTCGATGCGCCCGGCAAAGTGAAATGGACGGCCATTGTGGCTTTGCAGCATGTCCGCAAGCCCGGTGGCGCGGGCGTTGAAGGCGATGGCATCCATGACGGTCTGGCCACCATCGGAAAAGCTGAGTTTCAGGTGCCCGTCGCCCACGGGCTTGGTGAACCTGATGTTTTGCGCGGGAAAGGCGAATCGTGGGGCAGAGGCGCCAGCGCCATAGGGCCCTGCGGCCTCCAGCATCTCGATCAGATCGAGCGTGGCGCCGCCGGGCATCAGCAGCCCGTCGATGCGCAGATCGGCAGGGCCGGCATCGCCCGCGCCCTGGCGGGCCAGAAGGTCGGACAACCGCGCCATGGCCGGTTCCAGCTGCGCACGGGTGAGGCTAAGCCCGGCCGCCATCCGGTGACCGCCACCCTTGGTGATCAGCTCCTCGGCCGCGAGTTTCTGGATCGATGCGCCCAGGTCCACGCCAGCGATGGACCGGCCAGACCCTTTGCCCTCGTCACCATCGAAGCCGATCACCACGGCGGGGCGGTTGGTGGCCTCTTTCAGGCGGCTGGCGACAATGCCCACAACACCGGGGTGCCAGCCATCCTCGGCGGCCCATACCAATGGCGCCTCGAGCCCGCGCGCCTCGGCCTGTTCCAAAGCGGCGTCGCGGACACGGGTTTCGATTTCTCGGCGGTCGGTGTTGAGGTCATCGAGCAGCTTGGCCAGCTGCATCGCCTCGCCCATATCGGCGGTCGCCAGCAGTCGCGCACCCAGATCGGCCTTGCCGATCCGTCCACCTGCGTTGATCCGGGGCCCAAGCACATAGCCAAGGTGGTAGGATGTCGGGGCGCGGTCCAGTCGTCCCACATCTGACAGGGCCACAAGGCCGGGGCGGTTGCGGCGGGCCATCACGGTCAGCCCCTGTCGCACGAAGGCACGGTTGACGCCGGTCAGCTGCGCCACATCGGCAACTGTCGCAAGCGCCACAAGGTCGAGCATCGCCATCAGGTCTGGACCAGCGGTGCCGTCTGACCGCATCTGACGGTTGGCCTCGACCAGCATAAGGAAGACGACGGCGGCGGCACAGAGATGCCCGAGCGCGCCATCTTCATCCTGCCGATTAGGGTTCACCACGGCCACACAATCGGGCAGATCAGCGCCGCCAAGATGGTGATCCAGCACGATCACATCCGCGCCTTTGGCGGCGGCAATTGGACCGTGCGACAGGGTTCCGCAATCGACGCAGATAATCAGGCTATGCTCGCGCGCCAGCGCCTCCATCGCCTCTTCATTGGGGCCATATCCTTCGTCGATCCGATCCGGTACATAGAGCGTCGCACCCCGGCCCATCTGGCGCAGCCAATCGATCAGCAGCGCGGCAGAGCTTCCGCCATCGACGTCGTAATCGGCAAAGATAGCCACCCGTTCCCGCATTTTGACGGCCTGAAGGAAACGCGCGGCGGCGGTTTCCATGTCTTTCAGCGATCGCGGGTCGGGCAACAGGTCACGCAGGGCGGGGGCCAGAAATCCCTTTGCGGTTTCGGGGGCCACGCCCCGCCGGGCCAGAACTCGCGCCACGGGGGGCGGCAGGTCTGCCTGTTGTGCGAGAGCCTCGGCAAGGCGCTCCTCATCCGCGCTCAGTCCGACCCACCGGCGGCCGGTGATCGAGCTTTCGACGTCGAGGAACGCCTGTGCCATGCCTTAGCGAGACGGGTTGCGGTAGATCATCTTGCGCACCGATCCGGTCTTGGACCGCATCAGAAGCGTTTCAACGGTCAGCCAGCCCACTTCGCGCTTGATGCCGTTCAGGATAGATCCGTTGGTCACGCCAGTGGCCGAGAAGATCACGTCCTGCGTCACCATCTCGTCGCGCGAATAGATGCGGTCCAGATCGGTGATGCCTGTTTTGGCGGCGCGGGCGCGTTCGTCATCGTTGCGGAAGACGAGCTGGCCATACATCTGCCCGCCCATACATTTCAGCGCAGCGGCGGCCAGAACACCCTCGGGGGCGCCACCACGGCCCATATACATGTCGATTCCGGTGATGTCGGGTTCTGCGCAATGCATGACGCCTGCCACATCACCATCGGTGATCAGTCGGATCGCGGCACCGGTGCCGCGCACCTCCTCGATCATTTGCTCATGCCGGGGGCGTTCGAGGATGCAGACGGTGATATCCGACGGCAGGCAACCCTTGGCGTTGGCCAGTGCCGAAACGCGTGTGGCCGGGTCCATGTCCAGCGTCACGATCCCGTCCGGATAGCCCGGCCCGATGGCCAGCTTGTCCATATAGGTGTCGGGCGCATGCAGCATCGACCCGCGCGGACCCATGGCGATAACCGTCAGCGCGTTCGGCATGTCCTTGGCGGTCAGGGTCGTGCCCTCCAGCGGGTCAAGCGCGATATCAACGGCGGGGCCGGTGCCGGTGCCGACCTCTTCACCGATATAGAGCATCGGGGCTTCGTCGCGCTCACCCTCGCCAATCACGACCATCCCGGCGATATCCAGCATGTTCAGCTGGTCGCGCATGGCGTTGACCGCCGCCTGATCCGCAGCTTTCTCGTCGCCGCGCCCGATAAGCTTGGCTGAAGCGATGGCAGCGGCCTCGGACACACGGGCGAGGCCGAGGGACAACATGCGGTCATTGAAATCGGTGGGATGGGACATTTGCGAAAATCCAGTTTCTCTTTGGTCGTTTGGAAATTACTACCCCGCGCCGGACCTTCGGCACAAGGCGGGGCAATGCCCCGTGACGTTTACGCTCAGCCTGTTTCGGCTCTGTGACGACGTTCAGACGTTCTCAATACGCAGTGCGACGGGCTGGCCGATCACCACATCGGTCTTCGGCAGAGCCTCTAGCGCGTCTTGCAACGAGGGTGCGGCAACCTTGTGGGTGACGATCAAAACCGGCGCGTCGGTGCTGCCATGGCTGCGCTGGCGCATCCGATCGATGGAAATGCCGCAATCGCCCAGAACAGCGGCGACCTTGGCCAGCGCACCGGGTTTGTCCTTGAGCGTCAGGCGCAGGTAATAGGGCGCTGCGGTCGCGACAGCGGCGCGGTTGGCCTTGACCAGCGTTGTGGCGGGTTGGCCGAAGGTGGGCAGGCGGATGCCACGCGCAATGTCCAGAACATCGGACATGACGGCGCTGGCAGTCGGGCCTTCGCCCGCACCCGCACCACGCAGCACGATCTGGCCGACGCTGTCGCCTTCCAGCACCACCATGTTGGTGCCGCCTTCCAATTGACCAAGCGGGCTGTTTTCCGGCACCAGACACGGCGTCATACGCTGTTCCAGCCCGCGGCCGGTCATGCGGGTGACTCCCAAGAGCTTGATGCGGAAGCCCATTTCAGCGGCCTGGTTGATGTCTTCGATGGTCACTTGGCCGATGCCTTCCAGCGCAACCCCGTCGAAATCAACCTGGGTTCCGAACGCGATGGACGACAGAAGCGCCAGCTTGTGGCCTGCATCGATGCCGCCAACGTCCAGATTTGGATCAGCCTCCAGATAGCCGAGCAGGTTGGCCTCTTCGAAAACCTCGTCATAGGACAGTCCGGCCGACTGCATCCGCGTCAGGATATAGTTGCAGGTGCCGTTCATGACGCCCATGACGCGGGAAATTTCGTTGCCCGCCAGCCCCTCGGTCAGGGCCTTGATGACCGGGATGCCACCGGCGACGGCAGCTTCGAACCGGATCACACGGCCAGCGGCTTCAGCGGCTTCGGCCAGGGCCTGGCCATGATGAGCCAGCATTGCCTTGTTGGCGGTGACAACATCCTTTCCAGCGGCAATTGCGGCCTCGGTCGCGTCCTTGGCGGGGCCTTCATCGCCGCCCACAAGTTCCACGAACACATCCACATCATCGCGGGTAGCCAAAGCCACCGGATCGTCCTCCCACACGTAACCCGAAATATCGACATCGCGATTCTTCGATTTACTGCGGGCGGACACGGCCGAGATCGTCACCGGGCGTCCGCTGCGAGCGGCCAGAAGATCAGCCTTTTGCTGGACGATCTTCACAACGCCCACGCCCACGGTCCCAAGCCCGGCGATGCCAAGGCGAAGCGGGTCTGTCATGGATGATCCTCCGGCTGTCTGATTTGGTCACTTTTTACGTCTGTTAGCGGCAATGACCGGTCGGCGCAACGTGGCCCGGGGGCTTAATTGACGCTGAGCGCGCGCAAAATAGCAGCACGGCGTCGCAGGTCGGCGGCGCGCCATTCCAGTGTGCGGCCTTCAGTATCGGCGGCACGGGGACCGAGCGCTTCGGCTCCGGTCATCAACGGACCGAGCGGCACCAGCTCCGGCCAGGGTGCGGCGCGGCTGGTTTCTGTGATGGAGGCATCAAGTTCCGGCGCGCGAATCGAGCAAGCGGACAGCACCAGCAGGAAGCAAATACAGATCACGGCGCGCATGGCGGCCCTCACAGCAGGAACGAGCCCTTCCGTGATAGCGCGAGCAGGTGGGAAAGGTCCAGCGCCATGGCTGAATTGAACATCTGTTCATATCCCGAAAGGGCCGCTAATCTGCGGCCATGGCACGTAAACAAGGCTCTCATGCTGAAACCACCGGCCCCAAGGTCCGCGACGCTGCGCTGAAACTATTCGCGCGGCATGGGTTTGCCGCCGTTTCGATGCGTCAGATTGCAAAGGAAGTGGGGGTGCAGGCGGGGGCGCTCTACCTCTACACCCCGGACAAACAGACGCTGTTGTTTGATCTGATGCGGGACCATCTGGAACATCTGCTGAGTCACTGGCAGGTGCCGGACGGTGCGCCGCTGGCGCAGCTGGAAGATTTCTGCCGCCACCATATCCGCTATCACCTGGACCGGCCCGAACTCGTCTTCATCGCCTACATGGAGTTGCGCAACCTTGAACCGGAGAATTTCGCCGTGATCGAGGGATTGCGACGCCAGTATGAGGACCGGTTGCAGGAGATTTTGCAGCGCGGGCAGGCGAGCGGCGATTTTGCTGTCTCCGACAGCAAGCTGGCAACGATGGCTATCATCGCCATGCTAACCGGGGTCAACACCTGGTACCGCGAGGGCGGACGTCTGGCGCGGGCCGATGTGGAAGGCATCTACTGGGATATGGTGCGCAAGGCGGTTTCCGCCTGAAGGATTTCGCCGTGCCTTCGGCACGTCGACCGGCGCCGCGCCCACCCCTGCGGGCCGGGCGCGGGACAACTTGTCCCTCAGCGACACCTGAGGGCCGCGAATTGGCATGCATCCGACGCTGACGCGCGCAGGCTGGTTTGCAGCAAAAAGGGAAAACTATGCTGGAAGAAGCCAAAAACAGACACGCCCGGTTTCAGGAAAAACTTGCTGAAGCCGGTATCGAAGTGGCTCTGATCACCGATGAGGCGTCAATTGGGTATCTTGCCGGCTTCTGGGGTTATCTCTCGGTCGAGTTCGGTCGGCCCACGGCGATGGTGGTGCGCCCCGACGCGGACCCCGTTGTCATCACCCCATTGATGGAAAGCGAGATGGTCGCGGCAATGACCTGGGTTGAGGATATCGTGACCTGGGAAGATATGGGCAACAATCACTGGGTGCATGTGCTGCCTAAGGTGTTGGGTCAGGCGTCTCGCGTCGCGGTGGAAAAGGGCACGTTGCCAGCGCCCTTGCGAAACTGGTTTGACGAGCAGATGCCGGGGACGGAATTGACGGATGTGTCGCCCGTGCTTGGGGCCATGCGGATGATCAAATCTCCCGCCGAGATCGACGTGATGCGGGCCGCCGGGCAGATTGCGGGCGCGATGATGGGGGCGGCCCATGGCGCGCTGGCCGCGGATGTGCCGGAATACGAGGCGGCCCTAGCGGTGATCGACGCGGGCACCCGCAAGGCGGCAGGCTTCCTGACAGATAAGGGGTGGGAGGCCTTCGTGTCGCCGATGATCCAGGGCCTGCAGATCATGCAGTCGGGCAGTGACACCTCGATGGTGCATCGCCGTGCCAGCGTGAAGCGGCTGGCCCCCGGCGATCCGGTCTATTTCTGTTTCTGCAACATGGCTCAGTTCAAGCTCTACAAACTTGGGTTCGACCGGATGTTCTTCATCGAACATGCCAGCGACGCGGCAATCCGGGTGCAACAGGCCGCCATCGATGCGCAGCAGGCGGCGATTGCGGCGATCCGGCCGGGAGTGAGCGCCGAAAGCGTGGCCGAAGCGGCAAATGAGGTTTATCGGGCGCGCGGCTATGAGACCGGCTATCGCACCGGGCGCTCGATCGGGATGAGCTATCTGGAAGCACCAGAGCTGAAGGCAGGCGACCGGACCATCCTGCAACCGGGCATGACCTTCGCCGTGGATGGTGGCATCTCGCTCGACGGACAATGTGGCGGGCGGATCGGGGACTCAATCGTCGTGACAGAGGCCGGCGCCGAGTATCTGACCGAGTATCCGCGAGAAATCCTTTATTCAGGGCAGTTGCCATGAAGGCGGGCGTCTTCCAGAGCGACGGGGCAGGGCTGAGCCGCGCCGACCGTCTGGAGATGCTGGAGGATGCCATCGCGGGGGAAGGGCTGGACGTGGTGCTTTGCCCGGAGCTCTTTGCCTGCGGCTATCACATAGGTGACGCGGTGGCACGGCTGGCAGAACCGGCGGACGGACCGTTTGCGCAGGCCGTGCAAGCCCTGGCGGCGCGGGTCGGGACGGCCGTGCTTTACGGTTATGCGGAGCGCGATGGCGACCGCGTCTACAATTCCGCGCAGCTGATCGGGCCAAACGGCCGGATCGCCCATCACCGCAAGCTGGTGATCCCGCCGGGGCCGGAGAGCGGGCGCTTTGCCGAGGGGCAGGGCTGCGCGGTGTTTGAGTTTGCCGGGATGCGCTGTGCCATTTTGATTTGCTACGATGCGGAATTCCCGGAAGGGCCGCGTGCGGCGGCACTGGCCGGGGCGGAGGTGCTCTTCGTGCCGACGGCGCTGTCGGATCAGTGGGGCAATGTCTCACGCGAGGTGATGCCGGCGCGCGGCTTCGAAAACGGGCTGTGGCTGCTCTATGCCAACCATGCGGGCGAGGAGAACGGGCTGCGTTACTACGGCGGCAGCCGGGTCGTGGGGCCAGTGGGGCAGAGCGTGGCAGTGGCCGGAAACGCACCAGAACTGATCACTGCAGAGCTTGACCCCGATGCCGTGCATGCGGCGCGGGCGCGGTTGCCGTACCTCGTCGATCGGGCAGGGTTGATGGCGCGATTGTCTTCGAACGGCTAGCGGTTTCGCCGCCTGGCGGCGTCGACCGGGGAACGCATCGCGTCAGGCCCCGTTGGGGCCCTCCTTGCTGCGTGCTGCCGCAGCAGTTTGGGAAAGGTCGGCTTCAAAGGAAAAGGCCGCCCCGGTGGTGGGGCGGCCTTCTGTGTCTTGCATCAAATGGCGATCAGAGATCGGGGTAAAGCGGGAAATGCGCACAGAGCGCGGCGACTTCCGCCTTCACTTTTTCCTCGACCTCGGCATTGCCGTCCTCGCCATTGGCTGCCAGCCCATCGACCACTTCGACGATCCAATCGGCGATTTGGCGGAACTCTGCCTCACCGAAGCCGCGCGTGGTGCCTGCAGGCGTACCAAGGCGGATGCCCGAAGTGACCATCGGTTTTTCCGGGTCGAAGGGGATGCCGTTCTTGTTGCAGGTGATGTGTGCGCGGCCGAGCGCCTTCTCGGTCGCGTTGCCCTTGACGCCTTTGGGGCGCAGGTCCACCAGCATCACATGGGTGTCGGTGCCACCGGTGACGATATCCAGGCCGCCCTTCATCAGTTGGTCGGCCAGTGCCACGGCATTGGCGCGCACCTGCTTCTGGTAGGCTTTGAACTCGGGGCGCAGGGCCTCACCGAAGGCCACGGCCTTGCCCGCGATCACATGCATCAGGGGGCCACCCTGGATGCCGGGGAAAATGGCGGAGTTGACCTTTTTGGCGATGGTTTCGTCATTGGTGACGATCATGCCGCCGCGGGGCCCGCGCAGGGTCTTGTGCGTGGTGGTGGTGGCGACATCCGCATAGGGGAAGGGCGAGGGGTGTTCGCCTGCTGCCACGAGACCTGCGAAATGGGCCATGTCGACCATCAGGTAGGCACCGACGCTGTCGGCAATCTCACGGAACTTCGCAAAGTCGATCTGGCGTGGGATGGCAGAGCCACCGGCGATGATCAGCTTGGGCTGGTGTTCGGTGGCCAGTTCCTGCACCTGGTCGTAGTCGATGCGGCTGTCCTGCGGGCGAACACCATACTGAATGGCGTTGAACCACTTGCCGGACTGGTTGGGTTTTGCGCCATGGGTCAGGTGGCCACCGGCATCAAGGCTCATGCCCAGAATGGTATCGCCGGGCTGCAAAAGCGCGGTGAATACACCCTGGTTGGCCTGAGAGCCGGAATTCGGCTGGACGTTGGCATATTCACAGCCAAACAGCTGCTTGGCGCGGTCAATGGCCAGATCTTCGGCGATGTCCACGAACTGGCAGCCGCCATAGTAGCGACGGCCCGGATAGCCCTCGGCGTATTTGTTGGTCATCACCGAGCCCTGCGCTTCCATAACGGCGCGGCTGACGATGTTCTCGGACGCGATCAGCTCGATCTCGTCGCGCTGACGGCCAAGCTCCTTGGTGATGGCACCGAAGATTTCCGGGTCGCGGGTGGCGAGGGTCTCGGTGAAGAAACCAGCGTCGCGGTGGGGCGCGGTCATGGCCTGTCTCCCTTTTGAAGGCGATGAGGGTTGTTTGGCTGCATCTACCCAATGCGCGGGCGGCAAGGAAGCCCGGAAACCGGCGCATTTCGTCTCAGGAACGTCCACTATAGGAAACTTCGCGGTCGCCCTGATCGAATCCGGGATTGAGTTTCTTTCCCTCACGGGTGAACACTGGCGGGAACCAGAACCGCCGGAGACGCCATGCCCGCCGCCCGCAACATCAGCTTTCTCGCCTCGGATGCGTCGATCGCGCAGGAGGCACGGGTGCGTCTGGCAGCCCGCTATGGTCAGCATGATCCGAGGGAGGCAGATGTGATCGTGGCGCTTGGAGGCGACGGGTTCATGCTGTCGACGCTGCACAGCACCCAGGAACTGGACGCTCCGGTTTACGGGATGAACAGGGGCACGGTCGGGTTCTTGATGAACGAATATGCGGAAGACGGGCTGATCGAACGCCTTGAAGCGGCAGAAGAGGCGGTGATCAATCCACTGCACATGAAAGCCGTTCAGGCGGGTGGCAAGGTGACGGAAGCATTGGCCATCAACGAGGTTAGCTTGCTGCGTGCGGGCCCACAGGCGGCGCGGCTGCAAATCTGGGTCGATGGCCGGATGCGGATGGAAGAGCTGGTCTGCGACGGGGCGTTGGTGTGCACGCCTGCGGGGTCCACGGCCTATAACTATTCCGCACATGGACCGATCCTGCCCATAGGCTCCGACGTGTTGGCTCTGACTGCGATGGCGGCGTTTCGGCCCCGGCGCTGGCGTGGGGCGCTGTTGCCCAAGAACGCGGTCGTGCGCTTTGACGTGCTGGACCACGAAAAGCGCCCGGTAATGGCGGATGCGGACAGCCGCTCGGTGGAAAATGTGGTATCGGTGGAAATCCGGTCTGATCCGGAGATCGGCCACCGCATCCTGTTTGACCCCGGTCACGGGCTGGAAGAACGGCTGATCCGAGAGCAATTTGCCTGACGCGATCCGCGACCTTGGACCGCCTTTTCCCTTGTCGATAGATATAGTTTAACGTTAAACAAGTTTCCGGAGGGCCTGTTGTATGACCGATGACAAGAACGATGCGTTTCGCCAGGGCGCGCTAGATTACCACGAGTTTCCCAAGCCAGGTAAGCTGGAGATCCGGGCGACAAAGCCTTTGGCGAATGGCCGCGATCTTGCACGGGCCTACAGCCCCGGCGTGGCGGAAGCCTGTACCGAGATTGCAAAAAACCCTGCCGATGCATCGCGTTACACGGCGCGCGGCAACCTGGTTGCGGTGGTCACGAACGGCTCGGCGGTTCTTGGTCTTGGCAATATTGGGGCGCTGGCGTCAAAGCCGGTGATGGAAGGCAAGGCCGTTCTTTTCAAGAAATTCGCCAATGTGGATTGCTTCGATATCGAGGTCAACGAATCCGACCCCTACAAGCTGGCTGAAATCGTCTGCGCGCTGGAACCCACCTTTGGCGCGATCAATCTGGAAGACATCAAGGCCCCCGATTGCTTTATCGTCGAGAAGATCTGCCGCGAACGGATGGGCATTCCGGTTTTTCACGATGACCAGCATGGTACGGCGATCGTTGTCGGTGCTGCGGCCACCAATGCGCTGCATCTGGCGGGCAAAAAGTTTGAGGATATCAAGGTTGTCTCAACCGGCGGCGGCGCAGCGGGGATTGCCTGTCTCAACATGCTGCTGAAACTGGGCGTCAAACGCGAAAACGTCTGGCTCTGCGATATCCATGGGCTGGTTTATGAAGGCCGCACCGAGGATATGAACCCGCAGAAAGCGGATTACGCGCAGGCCAGCGACCTGCGATCCTTGGATGACGTGATTGATGGAGCGGACCTGTTTCTCGGCCTGTCCGGTCCTGGCGTGCTCAAAACCTCTATGGTGGCCAAGATGGCCGCACGACCTATCGTTTTTGCGCTCGCCAATCCCACGCCAGAGATCCTGCCCGACGACGTTCGCAGCGTTGCTCCGGATGCGATCATCGCCACGGGCCGCAGCGATTTCCCCAATCAGGTCAACAACGTCCTGTGTTTCCCCTTTATCTTCCGAGGCGCGCTGGACGTTGGCGCAACCGAGATCAACGACGCTATGCAAATCGGCTGTGTCGAAGGTATCGCGGCGCTGGCCCGCGCCACGACAAGCGCCGAGGCCGCAGCAGCCTATAAGGGTGAACAGCTGACCTTTGGACCGGATTACCTGATTCCCAAACCTTTTGACCCACGCCTCATCGGGGTTGTTGCCAGTTCTGTTGCCAGGGCAGCGATGGAAAGCGGCGTGGCCGCGCGTCCGTTGGAAGACTTTGATGCCTATCGTGAGAAGCTGAACCAGTCGGTCTTCCGCTCTGCGCTGATTATGCGCCCGGTCTTCGAAGCGGCGGCCAGCACGACGCGCAAGATCGTGTTCGCAGAGGGTGAAGATGAACGGGTGTTGCGGGCTGCACAGGCCATGCTGGAAGAGATGACCGATACGCCGACCCTCATTGGCCGCCCTGAAGTGGTGCAGATGCGGATTGAGCGGGCAGGGCTGACCATCCGTCCCGACCGCGATTTCGAGCTGATCAACCCCGAAAGTGACCACCGCTATCGGGACTACTGGCAGACCTACCTCGAAAAGATGCAGCGCAATGGCGTCACACCAGACCTTGCCCGTGCCATCATGCGGACAAACACGACGGCGATTGGTGCAGTCGCAGTGAACAGGGGAGAGGCGGATTCGCTGATTTGCGGCACGTTCGGCCAGTATTTGTGGCACTTGAACTATATCACCCAGTTGCTGTCTGACGGCGGATTGCATCCTGTCGGGGCGCTCAGCCTCGTCATTCTGGAAGATGGGCCATTGTTCATCGCCGACACCCATATCCACGCGGTGCCAACCCCGCAGCAGATCGCTGAAACGGTGATCGGCGCGGCCCGGCATGTGCGCCGGTTTGGAGTTGAACCGAAGATCGCGCTGTGTTCCGGCAGCCAGTTTGGCAACCTCGACAGTGACAGCGGCCGGCGGATGCGGGCAGCGTTGGACATTCTGGACAGCATGTCGCTGGACTTCACCTATGAAGGCGAGATGCATGCCGATGCGGCGCTGGACCCGGACCTGCGAGAGCGAATCTTTCCCGGCTGCCGCCTGGAAGGCGCCGCAAACGCGCTGGTCTTTGCTTCAACCGATGCCGCAGGAGCGTCCCGTAACCTCCTGAAAATGAAGGCAGGTGGCTTGGAGGTCGGTCCGATTCTGATGGGGATGGGCAACCGTGCCCATATCGTCACACCATCGATCACCGCGCGCGGGCTGCTGAATATTTCAGCACTGGCCGGGACGCCGGTTCATCACTACGGGTAGTAATCTTTTTAATTCAAATGGTTGCCAAGTCAGGGCCAGTCGCGAAACAGCGGCTGGCCCGACTGCTTTTGGGCCACTTCAGGCGCCACCATTGCAGCAGCGCAACGCCGCAGTCTCGGCGCTGAAAAATGGGGGAGATTTCCGGAATCCAATGTGTTAACACTGGTTAATGACGCATTAACTATAGTTAAGCGATCGTTAATAATAACGCCGGGCGCCCAAAAAAACAGTCCGGCAGAGGCAACATAAGGTTTCACGAGGAGAAGCACTCCCATGCCCAGACTCTATCCTGCTTTGGCAGCGTCTGCTGCCATTGCCACTCTTGTTGCGGCTGTTCCAGCGGCAGCAGATGGCCCTTCACCACAGGTTTCCCCTACAGTCTATGAACCTGTACCGGTTCAGCAGGCATCGAACGACTTCTGGTCGGGCCTGTTCATCGGTGGTGCGCTTGGCATCGGCATGTCGCAGCACCAGTTCAGCGGCAATTTCGATTCCGTCGACCGGCTCGAGTTCTCCCATGACCTGGGCGAACATGGCGGTCTGGCGTCGATCCAGATCGGCTATACTTTCGCCATGTCGGAACGCACCTATGTGGGCGCGACCTTTGACTACACGATCTTCGACGTAAGTGCGAATTCGCACACGCAATACCTCGTGGGTGGTGCGCAGGTGACCGTTGACCAGGAAATTTCGCCTGAAAGCATGATGACAATCGGCGGACGCGTCGGGATGTTGGCCAATGAAAACACCCAGTTTTACGGTATGCTTGGTTGGTCGCGCGCCAGCTTTGGCGAGACGCATACCTATAATGGCGGCGGCGTCCTGACCGGCCTGAACAGCGCTGGATCCGGGTCTTATGAAGTGGATGGCGCAACCATCGGTGTCGGCATGGAAACCCGCTTGGGCGACCGCACCTCGCTTGGCGTCGAGTACCGCTATACGGATCTGGACGACCAGTCGATCTTCAGCAGCACAACCGGTGGCGTCTATTCGACGCAAACTTCAAACGGCGTGCAGCAGGTTCGTGTTGGCCTGAACATGCACTTCTGACATCGACCACTATCAGGTTGAACAAGCGGGGCGTCCATCCGGGCGCCCCGTTTCTTTTTGATGGGCTGCGGCAATGAAACCCTTTGTCTGCCGGCGCAGGGGCCTGTAGGTGATGCCTTAGGGGAATGCAGGACATCTTTTGGAGGAGACGACATGGGATATTCGGACGTCTATGCCGAAGCCAATGCAGACCCTGACGGTTTTTGGATGAATGCCGCCGAAGCCATTGACTGGGTCACACCGCCAACGAAGGCGCTGACCGACGACAACGCCCCGCTTTACGAATGGTTCACTGACGGAACGCTCAATGCCTGCTGGAACGCGGTGGACCGTCACGTGGAGGCCGGCCATGGCGAGCGGATCGCCATCATCCACGACAGCCCCATCACCCATTCCAAGCACGAGATCAGCTATTCTGAACTGCGCGACCACGTGGCCAGCCTTGCTGGTGCATTGCGCGCCAAGGGCGTGGAAAAGGGCGACCGGGTTATTATCTACATGCCCATGGTGCCCGAGGCACTGGAGGCGATGCTGGCCTGTTCCCGGCTTGGTGCGATCCATTCGGTCGTGTTCGGGGGCTTTGCCGCCAACGAACTGGCCGTACGCATTGACGATTGCCAGCCCAAGTGCATCATCGCCGCCTCCTGCGGGTTGGAGCCGGGCCGCGTGGTTCACTACAAGCCGCTTCTCGATGGCGCGATCGAGCAGGCCAGCCACAAGCCCGACTTCTGCGTGATCTTCCAGCGCGAACAGGAAGTCGCGCATCTGGAAGAGGGCCGCGATGTGGACTGGCACGCCTTCCAATACGGCGTTGAGCCCGCAGATTGCGTGCCCGTCGCAGGCAACCACCCGCATTACATCCTCTACACCTCTGGCACCACCGGCCAGCCCAAGGGCGTGATCCGGCACACTGGCGGGCACATGGTCGCGCTGAACTGGTCGATGCGCAATCTTTACGACATGAACCCCGGTGAGGTCTTCTGGGCGGCCTCCGATGTGGGTTGGGTCGTGGGCCACAGCTATATCTGCTACGCACCGCTGACCTTCGGCTGCACCACCATCGTGTTCGAGGGCAAGCCCGTTGGCACCCCCGATGCGGGCACCTTCTGGCGGGTTATTCAGGACCATAACGTCAAGTGTCTCTTCACCGCCCCGACCGCGCTGCGCGCTGTGAAGCGCGAAGATCCGCAAGGCGCGCTGATTGGCGATTACGACATTTCCTGTCTGGAATCGCTGTTCCTTGCGGGGGAACGGGCAGACCCTGATACGATCATCTGGGCGCAGGACAAGCTTGGCGTTCCGGTGGTTGATCACTGGTGGCAGACCGAAACCGGCTGGTGCATTGCGGGCAATCCGCTTGGGATCGAAAGACTGCCGATCAAGATCGGGTCGCCGTCGGTGCCAATGCCGGGCTATGACGTGCAGATCCTGGACGAGGGCGGTCATCCGGTCGCAGACGGAGAGCTTGGCGCCATCGCGATCAAGCTGCCGCTGCCGCCTGGCACCCTGCCGACATTGTGGAACGCCGAGGCGCGGTTCCGCAAATCCTATCTCGATCATTTCCCCGGCTACTATGAAACCGGCGATGCGGGCTACAAGGATGAGGATGGCTATCTCTACATCATGGCGCGCACCGATGACGTGATCAACGTCGCCGGTCACCGTCTGTCCACGGGTGCCATGGAAGAGGTTCTGGCTAGCCATCCGGACGTTGCAGAATGCGCCGTTATCGGTGTGGCGGATCAGCTTAAGGGCCAGATGCCCATGGGTTTCCTTTGCCTTAATGCGGGTACCCAGAAATCGGCTGAGGATGTGGTTGCGGAATGCGTAAAGCTGGTGCGAGAGAAGATCGGCCCCGTGGCGGCATTCAAGCTGGCCACCGTAGTGCAGCGCCTGCCCAAGACGCGTTCGGGCAAGATCCTGCGCGGGACCATGGTGAACATTGCGGACGGCAAGGACTACAAGATGCCTGCCACGATTGACGATCCTGCCATTCTGGATGAGATCACCGAGGCACTGAAAGAGCTTGGCTACCCCAAGTAACGCACAGCGCTGCGAGATGTTCGAAGGCCGGGCCGAACGTGTCCGGCCTTCTGCGTTGTTAACCATATCTTAACCTAAATCACGGCTGCATGGAGGCCGGGGGCGCAACGCTGCGTATGCAGGGGATGCGGTATGACACAGGATGAGACCAGGCGCGAACCCGACCCGGATGCGCGTGACCTGGAGGCGATACACGACGCCCTGCGGCTTTTTGGGCACGATATCCGCGCGGCCGTGTTGGATGTCATCGGGGGCTTGCGCCTGATGGATGTGGAGCGGCTGCCGCCGGATGCTCAGACCCAGATCGAGCGCGTGCGGATCGCCGGGGAAACCCTGGCGGAATTGGTCGATGGCGCAATGATGCTGACCTCGGGCGAAGATGGACAGGCCGCCGCTGCCAGTTTCGATTTCCGCAATTTCCTTGCCGGGATCGAGCTGCGCTGGTCGGCCAGGGCACGTGAACAGGGGCTGACCTTTCGGGTAGAGATCGAGCGCCATGTCGCTGAACGCGTGACCGTTGTACGGATCAAGCTCGACCGAATTCTCGGCAATCTCATTGCCAATGCGCTCAAGTTCACCGATGCGGGGCAAGTGATGCTTTCGGTCTGGCAGCAGGATGGCGAGATGCATTTCCGAGTGCGCGACCAGGGCAGGGGGTTTTCCGACGCGGCTTTGGAACATCTGTTCACAGCGGGCGGTCGACCCGACGGACAGGACCGGCCCGGCAGCGGCCTGGGGCTGCACATTTCCAAAGATCTTGCCGACGCGCTAGGCGGCACCCTGCGCGTGGCGAACCTGCCTGAAGGCGGCGCGGACGTGACCCTGACTTTGCCACGCAGTTCATGGGAATGCCGTGATCAGGCGGCCGATATGCCGGATCTGTCCGATTTGCGGATATTGGTGGCTGAAGATAACGAAACCAACCAGTTGCTGGTGCGCCAGATGCTCGATGCAATGGATGCGCGGATGATCCTGGCGCGCGATGGTCAGGAAACGTTGGATCTTCTGGCAAGCGAGAAAGTGGACATCGCGCTCATTGATATCGAGATGCCGAAACTGTCCGGCATCGAGGTTATGACGCGCCTGCGGGACACACCCGGATTTGACACGCCTTTGGTGGCCCTGACCGCCTATGTGATGCGCGAGAACCGCGAGGCGATCTATGCTGCCGGGGCAGATGGGGTCATCGCCAAGCCCATTCGGTCGGTCAGCGCTTTCGGTCAGGCGATCCGCCGTCACGTTGACCGCCGCGGACCGGCCCCACACTCTGTCCCTGATGCGGCTCCCAACGGCACACTCGACCGCAACCGGTTCGAGGCCATTCTTCAGGCCGCCGGTCCCTCTGGCCGGGGCGAGCTGCTCGATCATCTCTTGCAGGATCTGCGCAGCGTGCAGGACAGTCTGCAACAGGCCGTTCAGCAGAACGACACCATGACCACACGGGCGCAGAGCCATATCCTCATTTCTCTGGCCGGCGCGATCGGCGCGGATCGGCTGCAAAACATGGCCGAGGCGCTAAATGCAGCTGCCCACAAGAACCGACTGGCTGAGGCGAAAGCGTTGGTGCAAAGCTGCGAAGAGGCGCTGGCGGCCTTGATCACTCAGGTCGAGCGTCGCGCGCGTAGAGAGGATCTTCTGTAGCGGAAGGCTTGCAAGCGCCGCGTGGCAGGACCACAGTGGAAGCCAGATTTTTCGGAGGTTTCCCAATGTCCCTGGTCGACGATGCCGCCCGTGTGCGCGAAAACGCCTATGTTCCCTATTCCCGCTTCAAGGTGGGTGCCGCCATTCGCAGCACAGAGGGAAACCTGCATTTGGGCGTCAACGTCGAAAACGCCGCCTACCCGGAAGGCACCTGTGCCGAAGCCGGGGCAATTGCCGCGATGATTGCGGCGGGTGACAGCCGGATTGCCGAAATTGCCGTGATTGCCGATTGCCCGGCGCCGGTGCCGCCTTGTGGCGGCTGTCGTCAGAAACTGGCGGAATTTGCCGATCCCGCAACACCCGTCACGCTGGCCACCACCGATGGAAAACGGTTGGAAACCACCGTGGGCGACTTGCTGCCAGGGGCGTTCGGCATGGGCCATATGGAAGGGGTCTGATCCATGGACGCCCGCGAGATCCTGGCGCGGCTAAGAGTGGGAGACGCGCTAACACCAGAGCAATTCCAGTGGTTTGCCAAGGGTTTGGCGGATGGAACGGTTAGTGACTCGCAGGCCGGGGCCTTTGCCATGGCCATCTGCAAAACCCCTATCGGCAAGGACGCACGCGTCAGCCTGACCCATGCCATGCGCGACACTGGGCAGGTTCTGACATGGGACGTGGATGGGCCGGTTGTTGACAAGCACTCCACCGGCGGCGTGGGCGATACCGTGTCTCTGCCACTGGCCCCGGCTCTGGCTGCCTGCGGGGCCTATGTGCCAATGCTGTCGGGGCGCGGGCTTGGCCATACCGGCGGTACGCTCGACAAGATGGAGGCGATCCCCGGCTATCGCGCCATCATCGGCAACGAAGAGCTGCAAAAAGTTGTGCGAGAGGTGGGTTGCGCGATCGTGGGCGCGTCGGGCGAAATCGCCCCGGCGGACAAACGTCTTTACGGGGTGCGGGACGTGACCTCGACCGTGGAAAGCATCGACCTGATCACCGCATCGATCCTGTCGAAGAAATTGTCGGAGGGGCTCGATGCGCTCGTTCTCGACGTCAAGACAGGGTCGGGCGCGTTCATGGTGGATCCCGCCGATGCTTTGGCGCTGGCGCAATCGCTGGTCGATACGGCGCAGGGGGCGGGCTGCAAATGCACCGCACTGCTGACGGATATGAACCAGCCCTTGGCCACCACCGCAGGCAATGCGGTAGAAGTCATGGAGGCGATGGAGATCCTGACCGGATCAGGCGGCTCTGCGCGGCTCCGTCAAGTGACCCTGTCTCTTGGTGGCGAGCTGCTGGCGCTTGGTGGATTGGCGGCAGATGCGGCGGAGGGTGAGGCCCGGATCAACGATGCCCTCAACTCCGGCGCGGCGGCAGAGATCTTCGGTCGCATGGTTGCGGCGCTTGGCGGGCCTGCCGATTTCGTGTCGCGCTGGCGCGACCGGCTGCCCGCAGCGCCGGTGATGGTCGAAATCATGCCGAAAGAACCAGGATATGTCGCTGCCATCGACACCCGTGCCGTGGGCGAGGTGGTGGTTCATCTGGGCGGCGGACGATTGGTCCAGACCGATGCGGTGGATCACGCGGTCGGCCTGACCGATCTGGCCGGTATCGGCGAACAGGTGGACAGCGCGCGCCCGCTTGCACGCATCCATGCGCGGACCGAGCAAGAAGCCAGAGCCGCCGCAGAGGCGCTGCACCGGGCCTATCGGCTGTCGAGCAGTGCCATAGTGGTGCCGAACCTCGTTCAGGAAAGGATCGGCTGATGCCCCGCGCGTTTCTGGTGGTGATGGATTCCGTGGGCTGCGGCGGCGCGCCCGATGCCGACCGCTTCTTCAATGACGGCCATCCCGATACCGGGGCCAATACGCTCGGCCATATCGCGGCGGCCTGCGCGGCAGGCAAGGCAGAGGAGGGGCGTAGCGGTCCATTGAAGATGCCCAACCTCACAGCGCTTGGGTTGGGGCATTCGATCACCCTGGCCAGCGGCGATGACGCGCCGGGGCTGATGGTCGAGCCAAAGGGCCTATGGGGCGCCGCGACAGAAATCAGCCCCGGGAAAGACACACCCTCTGGCCATTGGGAACTGGCGGGGCTGCCGGTCCCTTGGGACTGGACCTATTTCAGCGACACCGAAAACAGCTTCCCGCCCGAGCTGATCGAAGAGGTGAAGCGCATTGCGGGCACGGACGGCATCCTCGGCAACCGCCATTCCTCCGGCACGCTCATCATCGACGTAGAGGGCGAGCGGCACCAACAAACCGGCTGGCCCATCTGCTACACCTCGGCCGACAGCGTTTTCCAGATCGCCGCGCATGAAGAAACCTTCGGCCTAGACCGGCTTTATGA
>NZ_JBPBBA010000054.1:0-19855 GCF_050896395.1 Nioella aestuarii
GCTGAGAAGCATGCCGTCGTCATCCATGGGAAGGGACAACAGCAGGGCGTCCAGCCGGTGCAGGTCATCGTCGCTCATGTCTCGAAGGGCCAGCACACGGTCGTGGCCGCTGCGATCCGTCAGGCCTTTGAACAACCGGACCGCAGCCATGCCGCCGAGACATGGCATCGCGTGGCGGATCAGGTTCGACCCCGCTGGCCCAAGCTCGCCGATCTGATGGACGCCAGCGAACATGACGTGCTGGCCTACATGGCCTTTCCCCGCCAGCACCGGACCAAGCTGCACTCGACCAACCCCATCGAACGCCTCAACAAAGAGGTCAAACGCCGCGCCGACGTCGTGGGAATCTTTCCCAATGAAGCCTCGATCATGCGTTTGATCGGTGCGGTCCTGTTCGAGCAGAATGACGAATGGCAGACATCAAGCCGCTACATGATGGTCGAGGCCTTCGCCCAAATCGACAAGGAGGAGATCGACCCCATCCTCAGCATTGCCACAAAAGCCGCCTGATCATGACCTCAGGCCATCTCGCAATTTACACCACCTTGACGGACGTGACCTGCAGCAGGATCTTTGCCACCGTTCTGCGGTCGATCCCAAAAAGACGACCAGCTGCACTTTTGCTCATACCATCAACATGGCACGCCCGACGGACACGGTTGTATAAGTCCACAGAATACATCTCCCCACCCTCCGCTCATCGGCTTCAGGTGTCAGATTGCGGAATTTTACTCCGCGACGGTCAGATCATCAGACCGTTTCTGTGGGCATTTTGTCTCCGGGATTCACAGCTGCAGTTGCACGCCCTGGCTTACAACCTGGCCACCTTCTTTCGCTGCATCGCGCTGCCCGAAGAAATGGCGGATTGGTCGCTCACCAGCCTCCAACTCAAACTGATCCGCTGCCTGGCAGGTGATGCTTGCATCACCGAGAAGGAAGATCGGGGCGCGTGTCGTCCGCCACGCCCGCGCCATCACCTTCCAGCTGGCCGAGGTCGCCGTCACCTGCTCGATGGTACGCGCCATCCTCGCTGCTATCCGCCGATTGCGAACGCCACCGCTATGCGCATGAACGCGATCCGGACCAAAACTGAACGAAAGCGGCAGGACAGGTCTATCCGCTGCGCTGAATAACACCGCCATCAGGCAGGGGCGTTGCGGCTTCGCGGCTCCATCCGCCCAGCTCCAGACGTCTGCGCGACCGCAGACAACCCTCGGTGCTAAAAATGCTTGCTTGGCGGGCTGATGCAGCCAATTATAGCCCCTGAAGACAGACCACTTGGGGAATGTCGGCTGAACGGATGGGTTGGGAAAAGGTCTTGTAGAAGTAAACGAAACAGATGGGTCAGAACGAAACTGAAATGATGTGTGGCGAGCAAGCGTCAAAACCGGTCGGAACTATCCCTGCTCGCGCGTTTCAAGCTTAGACTGTAGCAATGCTGTTGACACCGGTCAATGTTGCATAGACGAGTTTGTCCTGATCGTTTCGCGCCGGTGGTCCGCCGCTCCGAACGCGTCTTGACCATCCGGGGGCGGTTTACCTCGGTCGTGACTAGTCGTAGTACTTCTTACATAAGTACGCCCATACATACGTCCGTGAATGCCGTTGAATTTTGAGTTTGCAGCCTGGCTCCAAGCCGCTTTGGACCGCGCGAAATCTTGCCTCACTGGCTTGGTTGGATATGCCGAGCTCAAAACAACTAGGGAAAAATGAGAGCTATCGAAAACTCATTTTGGCTTCAGCCAAGCCTTGCGATTTTTGTCAGTTTTCTGGCCATTACATATTTCTCATCGCCTACCTTGTTCTTTCCGACTGGAATTATGGGAGATCTTGCTGCAGACATGTTGCATGGAGAGGCTCTCAATCGTGGAGAATGGCTTACGACGGGACACTATTCGCGGTTCAAATTCAATCACCCAGGCCCGTTCTTTTTCTATTGGAATCTTCCTTTTGAATTGGCCTTGGAGCCTTATGTCGGCCGCTTAAAGGCATGGCTTTGGGGCAGCGTCGTTTTGAATAGCATGCTGGTAGGTGCTAGTGCCACAGCACTGACACGGTACTTTGTGCCTGGTGGCGCGTTAGGACTCTCCGGCGCCATCGCCCTGCTCATGTCCACATTAATGGGTGCTGACCTAGGAGTCGTTTGGCTGCCAACGCGCATCGAGGCTCCTTTCCTCGCATTTTTGATTGCCCTTTTGTGGCTGGCCGTGCGCGATCTTCGCGCGTTGGCTCCCACTGTCGCATTGTTAGGAATACTTGTGCACGGCTATATCACAATGGTTTTGCTTGCCTTGCCATTAGTATTCGTGGCCTTGGCGCTGGCTCGGTCAGCGACTATGCCCTGGCCTTCACGGCTTGAAGTGCAACGCGCGGTTCTTTCGGCTGCCTTTGTGGGGAGCGTCTTCTTGCTGCCGTTGTTGGTCGAACTTTTCAAGCTACCCGACGGTAATTTTGGAGCCATTATTGCTGCTTTGGGCGCTGCGCAGCAGGGCGGATCGGCAGGATGGGGCGATCTCCGTCATGCCATTAACGGCATTCTCGCCCCCCAAGCGTCTGCCTTGCTTCTTTTTTCGCTGGCCATTTTGTTTGCAAGCTACTCGATCACACAGCTCAAAGCTGGTGGAGTGCGACTTTCTGTGATCCCAGTTTTGGGCGTTTCAACCTTTGCGACGACCTTGCTGGCCTATTTGGGCACACCAACTCCAGTGCCGTTACACATTATGTTGCACTTTCGGCCTCTTGCCAGTTTGGTCGCAGCGACGGTGATCATCATCTGTTTTCTGGGGCTCAGTGCGCGGAAGAGAGGACGGCGAACGGCGGTTGCGCTTGGGCTTTCGCTTGGCTTTGTCGCCATGCTTTCGCTGCCGGATTTCACGCCCACCCGGGTGTTTTCGGGAGACGCTCCGCGCAACTACCCTCCTCAACCCTGGATCGACCAAGCCGCAGCTCATTTGGCAGAAACCGGTGGTGCAATAACCATTAGCTTTGTCGATAACGCAATGTGGGAGGAGGTGGCAGGTATGCTCGTTTGGCTGATTGATCGCGACATTCGCGCCTGCACGACGCGCCTTGACATGGCTTTTCTCTTCACTGAGTCGGGGGTGTGTGAAGATGGGACAGTACCACGTTTCGAGGTTGTTTCGGAAAGCGCTTGTAATGGACTATGTAGTTTTTCACAGAGTGGTTTGGCGATAATCCGCACCCATGCGCCTTTTTAGGCTGCTGGCGCAGTTGGGTTGAGGAGTGTCAGGAACTCTGTGTATCGGCCGTCGGCCCGGTTCCATCCTGACCGCCGTCAACCGCCCAGCGGCGAGAAGTGATGCTTGAACATTATGGCGAAATGATTCACCGCTGTCAGCCACGATCTGACGGTTCGCGAGGTAGATCCGCTTCTCGGTGGCGTCCACGGAAGGGAACGAGCCCTGCGCCTTGATCGATTTCCGGATCACCCTGTTCAGGCTCTCAATGGCGTTCGTGGTGTAGATCACCCGGCGGATTTCCGGGCTGAAGACAAAGAACGGGATCACCTCCCGCCAAGCTCGGCGCCAGGGCCTGGGCGATTGAGGGATATTGCTCTAAAAGTGTGTGGCGCACGAAACACTTGCGGTGGCCATGAAGCTCGGCCTTCAGCTTCTCGATCTGGTAGGCCTGAGACTGGATGTGCCGGGCCATCTGCTCGCTGACGGCCCGCAGTGCATCAGGATCTTCAGGCAGGGATTTGAAGGCCTCCAGCATGGCCTCATCCCTACCAGATCAGCCCATGAGGGGGAATACAAAACCGCGTTGCCTGATCGAGAACCTGCGCGGCTGGTGGGTCAAAGAGATGGCCGAAATGAAGGTTGCCCGGAGGGCGGACTCCAACACGCTCAAACGCACCCTCTCCGCGACCCACGACCAGTTCCGTCTGGCCTATTCCCCTCTTACTTCTTCCCTCTTATAGGGATTATTACTATCTCAACCGCTCAAAAGACCGGAAGCCCCTTATTTTTAAGGCCGAAACCTGAGCGGTTAGCCGAATTGCTCTCATCGCTCACAACCGCTCAACCGCTCAACCGACGAAAACGGCTGTCCAGCCAACGGTTCGTGGAAAAATTGGGAGCCCACCTCCCGGATCGCCCGACTGCCCGGCAAACCGACCGCCGCGTCGAGCGCGCCCGCCCCGGCCAGCGATCAAGCCTCCTGACCTGGAACCGGGCAAATCAAGCCTCCGGGCTTGCCGTCTGTGCGTTCATGCGGAGGTCGCTTTGGGGGTGGGCCCGGATACCCTGAATCCCCGCACACAAAATGGGGCATACGCCCCGAGATTATGAGCAATATCGAACACATGGACGAATATTATGAGTCAAAACGCAGGTAATATAGGAGTGTCCCCTAGTTAGTGTACCGAATCGTCTAATATCGCGCTCCGCGCCCCCCGTGACAGGGCAACCGGGTCAGGAAGGACCCGGAGCGAAGTCCGAATCGAGGGTTCGAATCCCACCTCCTCCATGGCCATCATCCTTCAAGCCATCATGCGAGACCAAACTGAATTCAACGCCGTCTGACACCCACCAACTGAGGATTACTACAACAACCTTGTTCCCTTCGGGAACTCTGCCTGAGGGAGGGCGCAGGACTCGACGTGTATTCTGTAGCCGCAAGCCAATTTTGACTGCGGCTCCAGCCTTGCCGACCTACACGCAGCCAGCGCATTTTTAAGCCCCGGAGCCCGAAGAGAACGAAAGCAACCTCAGACATCGGCATGAAAAGCTCGGAGAATGCTTTGACGTATTCGAGAGCGAAATAAGCCTGATTGTCTGATGCTGCCAGATGCACCCATGGCTGAGATCCCCGGATAAGCTGTCCTTCGAAGAACCGCATTGTCGTTGCCCAGTGATAGACTGGAACTATTCCATATTGAATTCTGCGATTTGTGACTTGGCATGTCGATAAAAAGTATTCACGTGCTGTCCCCGGGAAACAGCGCAAGCTTAGCTCCTATGTAATCTCATGCGGATCGAGGATGTGTGGCGATTTTTTTCTCCTGATACTGTCCGGAGAGCCATGAAGGCTTTGTCCGTAGGTCGTCGAACACCGTAATCAAATGGCTTCCAAGGCGCGTGATGGCGGTGGTCAATTCGCCATGAATGCCGGCAGCCAAAGCGAGAGAATTGGAAATGCTACAAGAATGACCAGCGTAACGAGATCGGTCACGATGAACCACGATACTCCGCGGAAAATCTCGGGCAGCGACACCAGCCGCCCCACGGCGCCTTTCAGCACGAAGCAGTTCAGCCCGACGGGCGGTGTGACCAAACCGATCTCCAGCAACTTGATGACCAGGATTCCAAACCAGATCATGTCGATCCCCAGCGCGCCGGTCAGTGGCATGAGGATCGGCAGCGTCAGCAGCATGATCCCGATGGAGTCCAGGAACATCCCCAGCACGATATAGATCAGGGCGACGAGGGCGATCACCCCGATCGGGCCTGCTCCGGTTGCCACAAGTGCATCGGCGAGTTCTCTCGGCAGGCCCGTGAGCGCCATCAGGCGACCGAGCATGGCCGTGCCGATCACGACGATGAAGAGCGACGCGGTGCCGATTACCGTCAGCCGAGCAGCTTTGAGAAAGGCAGCCAACGTCAGTTGGCGGCGAAAGGCGGCGACGACCATCACGGCCACCGACGCGCATGCTCCGGCTTCGGTCGGCGTGAACCAGCCTTCCAGGATTCCCCCCAGAACGAACAGGATGATGAGCGGCAGCGGTGAGGCGCTAGCCAGCGCCTGCCAGCGTTCCCGGGCGGTAAATTGCTCCTGCACTGGCGGCGCAAGGCTCGGGTCCAATCTGACCCGCACGATCACCATCACAGCATAAAGCAATGCCGAGAGAATGCCCGGGACAACCCCGGCGAGGAACAGCGCGCCTACCGATACTTCGGTAATCGTGCCATATATGATCATCAATAGGCTCGGCGGAATGAGCGAGCCCAGAGTGCCCGACGAGGCTACGACCCCCGCGGCGAGACTAGGCTTGTAGCCGTGACGTACCATTTCTGGCACCGCGATCCGTCCCATGGCGGCCGTAGTAGCCACCGATGACCCGGAGGCAGCCGCCAGCGCGGCACAGCTTGCCACCGAAGTCAGGGCAAGCCCGCCGGGAAGGCGGGACAAGAGGACGCGCATTGAACTGAACAGACCCTCGGTCAGATTGGTGGTCGAGCCGATGTAGCCCATGAGCAGAAACATCGGGATTGCGGTCATGTTCCAGTCCCCGACAAGTGGGAAAGGAACCGACGAGGCCATCGAGAGGGCCGCTCGCCAGTTCAGAAGATAGGCGAAGGCGAAAATCGCGACGATGCCGAAGGCTGCGCCGATGTGAACGCGAAGCGCGACAAGCCCCATGCTCGCGACAATGGCGATGATGCTGACCCAGATATCGCTCATGACACTGCCCCCATAGAAACCCAGTCAACCATCGATGAGGCTTTCGGATTCACCATCGAGGTCGAACTTCGGGTCGGTCGCAGCCTGCCATGCGTGAAGGAAGGCCGTTGTCACGGCGAAGAAAAACCCTATGGGCAGCACGAATTTGACCGGCCAGATCGGAATTATGACCGCAGTCATCAGAAGCTCGCCGATTTCGTATGCGTCCCAGGCGACATGCGAGGTCCGGTAGAGCATTAGAGCGTAGAAGGCTGCCGCCACGAGATAGGCGAAAGTTTCAACCACGCGTCGCGCAACCGGGCCCAGCGCCTTCACCGCTAAGTCGACTGTGATGTGCTCGCGCTCCATCTCTAGAAGGCCCAGAGGCAGGAATGTCAGGATCACCATATGATAGGCGCTCATGATCTCTAAGTTGCCCTGGATCGGCCCGCCCGCCACGGCGCGCATCACAACATCGGCAATGGTCTGCGCTAGAAGAAGCACCAGCGCTATAATGGCAACCGTCGCCAGAGCGCGGGAACTGGCCCAAAGTAATCGTTCAACCAAGGTGCATGTCCCATCTCCGGTTTCGGGATTGGTGGTTGCCTGTTGCCTCATGCAAAAAGACAGCCTGCCTACGAAAAGGGCCACGCGCACCACAGGGGCGCGCGCGACCGAGATATCAGATCAATTCGACTCGCCGTAGGTCGCCGGATCAATCCTGTCGTAGACCTCGGCGTGCAGAATGGCCGAGAGCTGATCGGGCGACTCGACGTCGGCCACCAGCCCGACCCACTTCTGGTAAAGTGCGTCGAAACGGTCGATGATGCCTTGCGCCTCTTCGGTGGACATTCCGAAGCGTTCCTCGGCGGCGGAGAGGGCAAGTTGCAGGGCGTCATCCTGCGCGAAGGTAGCCGCCGACGCGGTCATCTCTTCGCTTGCCATGATCACTTCGACACCATCGGTCGCTTGGGCCCGCTCCAAAACTTCCTGCTCGGCCTCGAGATCGCGGAACTGGAAGCCCACGATGCTTGCGACAGCGCCGTCGAGCATCGCTGAACGGTCCTCGACCGAGAGCTCGTTCCATGTGCCGCGATTGATTGCTACGTTCCACCCCGCAAAATACGAGCTAAGCTCAGGCAGAATCGTCATGGAGTTGGCGACGTCCCAGAGCGAATACACGGTCATGCCGGACGGGTAGATCGTTGTGCAGTCGAGCTGTCCCCGGTCGAGCCCCTGGAAACTTTCCGAAGAGGGCACGGCCACGGGAATGGCCCCCACGGATTCAATCCAGCCCGCGACTGCGGCAACGGTCGACCGGATGCGCATGCCCTGCATGTCCTCGAGCGTACGGATCGGCGTATTGCAGATCAGGGAATAGGCGGGCGTTGCCCAAGGCGCGAGCACCACGAAGCCGCCGCTTTCCTGTCGCGCCAGCATTGCGGGATCTGTCATCCAGAATTCCGCATATGCGCCGACGATGGCCATCGGGTCCGGGTACCGCATTGCCATGAATGCAAGAAGGCTGTCTTCGGGAAGGTCGGAAGGTGTGAACGTGCCGGCATGGCAGGTAAGCGCAGCGACACCGTCACGCAGGCCCGACAAATGCTCGCCCGGCGGCAGAAGCGCGGAGCCCGATGTGTGCCGGATGGTGATGTCGGTAGCTGCCTCTACTGTTTCGATGAACGACTCATAGCCCGGTGCATTGGCCGGGTTGAGCGGCGGAAGCCAGCAACTGGAGTTCAGAGTCTGTGCAGAGGAGGTGACGGCCGAGCCGACCACGATCGCAGTCGCGGCAGCGCCCGTCAGCGCCATCAATTGGAGTTGTTTCATCTTGACATCGCCCCTTTCTAGGATCACCGCTTGACCGTATCCTTGATTCAAAAAAAATCAAGTGATATCAAATAGATATAAGGTACGCAGGTGAAGTGTATAAGTCGCATTAATGAAGCTTTCAGGCTCCACAGAGGGCCTTCTGCCCGCGGGAATGACGGCGGAGTCCGGGGGGGTCTTCATGCCGAGACTGGGCCGCAATGAAACGGGAAACCCATCCTTTCCAACGCGCTAACGAGGGCAGGTTTCCGTCTGGCACGTTTGTCGCCGCCGAGGATTTCGCGCCGTTTCTTCGCGACTGGACGGGCCGTGAGCTTGGGCAACCCGTCGCGGTCGCGCGACCGGTTTCGACGGCCGAGGTCGCTGAACTGGTCCGAATCGCCGGGGAAACATCACTGCCTGTCGTGGCCGCCGGGGGGCGCACCGGCCTCAACCGAGGGACAGACGGTGCGGGCGCGCTGGTTATTAGCCTCGATAGGATGACCGATACTCGCGACGTGGCGGAGGATTCTACCTCGGCGACGGTTTCGGCAGGTGTGACGGTCGCAGCGCTGCGCAAACTTGCAATCAACATCGGCGCACGTTTCCCGCTCAGTTTTGGCGCCGAGGGCTCCTCACAGATCGGCGGTGCGCTATCGACGAATGCGGGCGGTTCGTCCGCGCTGCGCTTCGGCTCGGCGCGCCAACTATGCCTTGGAATCGAGGTCGTCCTGCCCGACGGCCGGATCCTCAGCGCGCTTTCACCGCTTCAGAAAGACAATACTGGACTGGACCTGAAGCATCTCTTCATCGGGGCGGAGGGGACGCTTGGCATCATAACTGCGGCAACCATGCGACTCGTTCCAGCAGAGGACGAAAGGGCGTGTTCCGTCGTATCTGTTCCCGATATCGGCCGTGCCACGCACCTGCTGAGGCGATTGAAATCTGGCTGTTCTGTAGGGTTGGACGCCGTGGAATTCATGTCGCAGAGCTTTGTCCGCCGCGCCGCCGCTCTCACCCGTGCGCCGTTGAAGGATCACGCCGACGTCGTGCTCGTCGAACTGTCCCTTCCGACCGGTTCGATGGGTCGTGCCAGCGATATTCTTGAGAGATTGCTAGGTGCGGCCATGGAGGCCGGCGAGATTACCGATGCCGTTATCGCACGATCGGAAGCTGACAGGGCCGATTTCTGGGCGCTGCGCGAAAGAGCTGCCGAAGTTGCTGTCGCGACACAACCCGCTCTGATGATCGACGTCTCCCTTCCCACGGCTGGTCTAGAGAAGTTCAGCATGCAGGCCGGAGCGTTGATCCGTCGCCTCGACGAACGCGCCGAGTGGATGACGACTGGTCATCTCGGCGACGGAAACCTCCACTTGACTGTCTGGCCCGGCGACAAGAGTCCCGAACACAATGCGGCGTTCAAGAGCGAAATCGAAGCTCTGGCCGTTAGCCTCGGCGGCAGCTTCTCGGCCGAGCATGGAATCGGCTTCGACAAGCTCGACGCGATGCGGCGCTTCAAAGACGATGTGGAGCTGGACGTAATGCGGCGGATCAAGTTGGCGCTCGATCCCGAAAACATGATGAATCCGGGCCGGGTCTACCCCGACCTCACGCTCACGGAAGAGACGTTGAAAGGAAAGACATGACTGACACTGAAACAAAAACCGGCGGCGAGGCGCTTGTTGATGCGCTTCTGGCTAACGGCATTGATACCATCTTTGGTTTGCCAGGCGTCCAGCTTGACCCGTTCTTCGCGGCGCTGTTCGACAGTCAGGACCGGCTGCACGTCATCAATGCGCGGCACGAACAGGGTGTGGCCTACATGGCTTATGGCTACGCTCAGTCCACAGGAAAGACTGGTGTCTACTCAGTCGTTCCCGGGCCGGGCATGTTGAACACCACAGCGGCCCTTTCGACGGCATATTCCTGCAATACGCCCGTTCTGCTTGTCACTGGCCAGATCCCGTCAGCGCTGATCGGAGCGAAACGTGGTCAGCTTCACGAATTGCCTGACCAATTGGGCATTCTCGAACGGCTTACTAAGAAGGCCCTGCGGATGCGTCATCCCGCCGAGGCAGGCGAGACGCTCAACGCTCTTCTGTACGAGATGTGGTCGGGCCGCCCTGGCCCCGTGGCGATCGAGGCCGCCCCGGACATCCTGGCGATCACAGCTCCGACACGGACCACAGTCGCGGCAGAGATGCCGGTCGCGCCGCCGTTTGACGCCGACAAGGTGGCGCAAGCAGCGCGCATTCTCGGACAAGCCGAGCGCCCGATGATCCTCGTAGGTGGCGGGGCCTTTCACGCGTCTGAGGAAATCACAGCCCTCGCCAGAATGTTGTCTGCACCGGTTCAGTCCTGGATGCTGGGCCGGGGTGTCGTCGATGACCGGACGGGCCTTTCGGTGAACCGCCCCGCCGCCGGACAGTGGTGGCGCGAGACCGATGCGGTGCTTTGCATCGGCTCGAGGGGGGAATACGAACGGGCCACGTGGGGACTGGACCGGGACATGTCTTTCATTCACGTCGACATCGACCCAGAGGAACTGACACGCGCATGGACCCCTGACATCGGGATCCTCGGCGACGCACGCGACGTCGCTGCGGCACTCCTCGAGGCCATCCCTGCAGAGAACCGCAAACGCCCGGGGCGTATCGAAGAAATCGCGGCGCTGCGCGATCGCACACGGGCCTATCTGGATGAGAAACTGGGGCCGCAGATGGCGTGGCTCGACGCGATGCGTCGCGCGCTGCCCGAAGATGGTTTCTTCGTCGAGGAGTTCACCCAGGTCGGTTACGTCTCCCGGATCGGGTTTCCGGCCTATTTCCCCCGCTCGATCGTAACGCCCGGCTACCAGGGAACGCTGGGCTACGGCTATGCCACGGCGTTGGGCGTTCAAGTCGCACATCCTGACAAGTGCGTGCTGTCCGTTTCCGGCGATGGCGGATTCCTGTTCACGGCCAACGAGATCGCGACGGCAGTGCACTACAATCTGCCGCTCGTCTCGGTCGTCTTCGCTGACGGTGCTTATGGAAACGTGCAGCGCATTCAGCGCGACCTGTACGGCAACCGCATTCTGGCGACCAATTTCACCAACCCTGACTTTGTGAAGTACGCTGAGAGTTTCGGGGCCGACGGGCGGCGTGCACGAACGCCCGAAGAACTGGGAGTGTCACTAACAGAAGCTTTCAAGGCGCGCCGCCCGACCGTGATCGAGGTGCCAGTCGGCCAGTTTCCCGACCCATGGCCGATCTTCATGGCAAAGCCGCCGAAAGGGCAGGGACGCAAGGCGATGCCGGATTACGGTGCCGAAGCGGCGAACCCGTTTGAATAAGGCGGGCTTATTCCCCTGAGCCGATCCGTGATTTCTCGGTCTTTTCGAAAGGCAATAGGATGCGGTCAATCGCTAGACAAGGTTTGACCTGAGATGCCACTGCGAGCGAAACGTGATGTCTTCATCACCTGCGCCGTCACCGGCGCAGGCTCAACGCAAGACAAGTCTCCGCATGTCCCGCGGTCGCCCAAGGAAATTGCAGATGCAGCCATTGACGCTGCGAAGGCAGGTGCCGCAATCGTGCATTGCCATGTGCGCGATCCTGAATCCGGGGCGCCGTCCCGCGACCCGGCGCTCTATCGAGAAGTCACCGAGCGTATCCGGGCCAGCGAGACCGATGTCGTTCTGAACCTAACCGGCGGTATGGGCGGCGACATCTACTTCGGCCCGAATGATGCTCCAATGAACCTCGGCCCGCGCACCGACATGGCCGGAGCCGCGGATCGGGTCGCGCACATCGTTGACTGTCGGCCCGAGATCTGCACGCTCGATTGCGGCACGATGAATTTCGCAGAGGCAAATTACGTACAGACTAACACCCCAGGGATGTTGGACGCGATGGCCCGACAGATGGTCGAGGCCGACGTCTGCATTGAAATCGAGGCTTTCGATACTGGTCACCTCTGGCTTGCCAAGAACATGGCCGAACGCGGTATCCTTCCCACACCCGCCCTCGTGCAACTTTGCATGGGCGTTCCGTGGGGGGCGCCCAACGACCTGAATACATTCCTTGCCATGGTGAACGCGGTGCCGAAGGAATGGACGTTCTCGGCCTTCTCCCTTGGCCGTGATGAAATGCCCTACGTGGCGGCGGCGGTCCTGGCGGGCGGCCACGTCAGGGTCGGCCTCGAAGACAACCTGTACCTCAGCCGCGGCGAACTGGGCACGAACGCACAGCTTGTCGAAAAGGCGGTCGGACTCGTCGAGGGCCTCGGCTCGCGTGTGCTTGGTCCTTCGGAGGTTCGCGAGCGCCTCGCGCTGACCCGTCGCGACCCGGTATAGAAAATCAGCAAGGAGGTTCCATGCGCATCGACTTGCGCGTCGTCCCGCCGTTTTACGGTCTATTTCCTCGGCCACCATGCGGCGCGCAATCACCGAACTACATGGCGAAACCGGGCACCAGCTGGGATCCAATGATTCTCGGCAACTCAGTGCTTCAGGACAAGGTCCTGTCCGCGACCGATTGCATGCTTCTGCAGCAGCGCGTGGTGTCAGAGTTGTTGGACACAGCGCCAAAGGCCAGCGTCAAGGATAAGTGGCTGGGGGGCTGAACGCGAAAGCATTGCTGGAGCGGATTGCGAGATGAGATGGACGGCGAGCAATCTGCAGCCCGCACCCTGCCGCTTAATGCCGCCAGATGTCTCCGTGCGTATCGAGGACATCGGCAAAGGCTTGGGTGAACCCGTCAAAATCTTCATCCTGAAGTGCCAGATTCAGCGAAATGTAGCCGCGATCTGCAAAGGTGTAGCCGCGCATCAACATCTCGAGGTGGATGAGTTTCCGACGGCCGGGCAGTGGGTCCTTCGCATCCTCAGGGCGGCGCAGCGTTCCTGAAACCGAATGGATGCACATGATCGAGCCTGAACCGGTGATCTGGATGGTCGTACCTTTCTCTCGGGCGATCGCGTTCAGCCGCGCCTTCAGAGTTTCGCCCTTTTCGAATAGCGCATCAGCTGCCTCTTCGGTGAATACCTTGCTCAGCGCGGCAAAGCCTGCCGCCATGGTCAGGACGTTGTTGTTGAACGTCCCTGCATGAGACAGAAAACTGGCCGAGGTCGGGTCGAAAAGCGCCATGATGTCCTTGCGCCCTCCGAATGCGCCGAAGCTGCACCCGCCGCCGAGATATTTTCCAAGCGTCGTCATGTCGGGTGTGATTCCCAGCCGTTTCTGCAACCCGCCGCCGGACATGCGCGAGGTCATTACCTCGTCGAAGATCAGAACAATCCCGTGCTTTGTCGCCGCATCCCGCAACGCCTGAAGGAACTCCGGGTCTGCATTCATGCAGCCACCGGACCCCATCATCGGCTCAAGCAATATCGCCGCCAGATCGCCGGCTTTGGCCTCGATCAATGCCAGCGTCGCCTCGATGTCGTTGAACGTGGCGAAGACATAGTCGAACGGGGCGTTCACCGGTGAGGTGCGGCTGCCGAAATAGAGCACACCACCGTGGTAGCCACCGTCAAACACCATGATCTTGTTGCGTTTCGTGAAGGCGCGTGCCGCCCCCAGCGCCATCATGTTCGCCTCGGTCCCCGAATTGGTAAACCGCACGAGGTCGATCGACGGGAAGCGCTTGCAGATGAGCTCCGCAAACGGCGCCTCCCAGCGGTTCGGAGCGCCCAGCGTCATGCCGCCATCGACGGCCTCGCGGATCGCTGCCTGGATGACGTCGTTCGAGCGACCGTAAAGCCCCGCGGAATACTCGCCCAGAAAGTCGGTGTAGACATGCCCGTCGAGGTCTTCGATCTTAGCGCCTTTGCCTTGAACGATGCCTACAGGGAAGGGATCGTAGTGCAGGACCGTTCGCGTGTTGCCTCCTGGCATGAACGACCGCGCGGCCTCGAAGCGCGCATGGCTCTTTGGGTTTGCTTCCGTAAAGCGCCGCTCGACTTCTCCGAGGGCGGCCCCAAGGGTATTATGCACCACACCGGGATGCGCCGTTTCGATAGCCATTTGCTGTCACCTGTCACTTGTGCGCCCGGACTGGCGGGCGGGTTTCAGGTTGGCAATCTGCCGGGAGGGGCGAAAAACTTCAAATTATGCCTCACGTTCGCAGGATAAGCGAATTTTATAGACCTTCAAAGCTTCTGCACTTCTCTCCATCGCTCCTCGAAACCCGCTACGCTTGTTTCCATCGAAGACACGAAACTGCGGGCCAAGCGTGAGACCGGTCTGTTCTTCGGAAATGCGGCATAGGCGGCAGTCGCGATGCGCGGCTCGAACGGTCGATAGACGATATTCGGATTTTCTTCTGCATTAAAGAGCTGAAATGAATCCACGATTGCGATGCCAAGACCATGAGCTACCAGACGCTGCGCGGTATGCAGAAAACGCACCTCGAACTGTCCTTTCGATTCCGCGTCGTAGGATTCAAAAGCGCTCGTGATCACCGGACCCAGCCAGTACGACTTGCTGAGTGAAATCATCTTGTGCCCTTCGAGGTCAGAGGGCTTAAGAACTGGCAGCTTCTCTAGCGGATGGCCCTTCGGCATCGCGCAGATAAGGTCCACCCGCGCCAAACGGCTTATATGCATCGTGTCGGTATCAGGTTCGGTATAAAAAACACCGACGTCCGCCTCTCCGAGACTGAGAGACCGCCAAACATATTCGACCGTCCCCGAATTGAGCGCGATCGTTACGTCCGGGTGACGGCCGTGATAATGCTCAAGGGCAGTCGGAACTAGGGTTTCGGCGAGGCTTGTCGTGCAGGCGATGGTCAGTGCCCCGATCTGGGCATCCTTGAGGCGGGTTGCTGTGAACCGCACGGTTTCGAACGCCTCGAAAACTATGCGAGCGTCGTCGTAAATCAGCTTTGCGTCGGGCGTCGGGATCAGCCGACCGTGCTTGCGAAGAAACAGCTCCACCTTAAGTTGGTCTTCGAGGTGCTTAATCGCGATGCTGACCGCCGGTTGTGTGACGTTCAGCACTTTCGCCGCAGCAACGGTCGAGCCCGTCTGCATGACCGCGCCGAAGATTTCCAACTGTCGGATGTTCATGGCTTTCCCCGAAAATTTGCCGCTCACCGAATATAAGCGATATTAATCTGAACGGGTGCAGTCAATTCACCCTGGCACCTTCGCCGGCCCTGGCGCGTCCCGCAAATGCCGAAGATCTGAGCGGTAAGGCAAGGTTCGATCAGAAGGCAATTAACAGGACTTATTCCCTGGACCGCAATGATGATTTGCAGCCCGCACATCGCGCCCTGTAGCACGAGGAGGATCTTAAGACTGCGGGGAGGGTGCGCGCAGCCGGCGTCCGAACGTCTCGGTCGATGTGCTGCGACCACCCGCCCCGATGAGGAGAAGCGCAATGCGTATCGGAATCGATATCGGCGGAACGTTCACAGATATCGTCGGTCATGCCGGCGACAGTATCTACTTTGCCAAGGCGCCGTCATCCGCCGACGTCGTTCAGGGTGTCGCCGACGGTGTCGCGCTGATGCTCAGAAACGCCGGGGTCGACCCCGCCCAGACCGACATCAAGATTGAGCACGTGCACGGCACCACTGTGGCGACCAACGCATTGCTCGAAGGCAAGGGAGCGGTGGTCGCCGTTCTCTCGACCCGCGGGCATCAGGATGCGCTCGAACTCGGACGCATGAAGCGCGCCAAGCTCTACGACCTGCATGCCGACGCCGAAACGCCCTGGCACCTCGCGCCGGGCCGCCAGCGCATCGGCATCAACGAACGCATCGACGGGCGCGGCAACGTTCAGACGCCGCTCGATGAAGACCAGGTGCTGGTCGAGGTTGGCCGCCTGGTCGAGCGCTATGGCGTGCAATCGGTTGCGGTCTGCTATCTGAACAGTCACCTCAACCCGGTCCACGAGCTTCGAACGGCCGAGATCATCGAAGAGCATTTTCCCGACCTCAAGGTTTCGCTCTCTTGCAGGATCAATCCGACGTTCCGTGAATACGAACGGGTCTGCTGCACGGCTTTCGACGCCTATGTGCGGCCCATCGTCGAGAATTACGTCACGCAACTTGCCTCACACCTAAAAGACGGCGAGCGCAGCCTTCTGCTAATGCAGTCGCGCGGCGGCATTGCCTCGGCCAATATGGCTACGTCGAAGCCGGTGACCATGTTTCTCTCGGGGCCGGCGGGGGGTGTCGTCGGCTCGCGCTTCACAGGCGGGCTTTCAGGTCGCGACAACCTCATTACCTTTGACGTCGGCGGCACGAGCACCGATGTCGCCCTGATCCGCAACGGTGAAGTGTCGATCACACAGGAGGGCCGGATCGGAAAATACCCACTCCGGGTGCCCATGGTGGGCATGGAAACCATCGGCTCGGGCGGCGGCTCGATCGCCTGGGTCGATGCTGGCGGCGGCCTTCGCGTAGGTCCGCACAGTGCGGGGTCGAACCCCGGACCCGCCTGTTACAAGCGCGGTGGCACCGAGCCGACAGCGACCGACGCCATTGCCGTTCTGGGGTACATCAACCCCGAATGGTTCGCCGACGGTACGATGACGCTCGACGTTGCCGGGTCTCGGAAGGTGCTGAAAACTCTGGGCGAGAAGCTCGACCTGTCGACGACCGAGGCCGCACTCGGCGTCTACCGCATCCTCGTCTCGCAAATGGCAGACGCGATCAAGCTTGTGACCATCAAGAAGGGTGTCGATCCGCGTGACTTTACGCTGCTGTCTTTTGGCGGTGGCGGCGGCATGTTCTCCACGGCGGTGGCGCGCTCGCTTGGCATCCGCGAGGTGCTCGTGCCGCGTAGCCCTGGTACGCTGTCAGCCTTCGGCCTATTGGTGTCAAACTTCGAGGTCGACAAGGTCCGCAGCCATTACGTCAAGTCGCCCGGCGCCGGGGACACCGCCGCGGTCGAGGCGGCGTATCGCGAAATGGAGGCCGAGGGTGAGGACGAACTTGGCAAAGAGGGGCTGGAAGGCGCTCGGGTCGAGCGCCGGCGTAGCGCCGACATCCGCTACCTCGGTCAAGCCTACGAAATCGAGACGCCAGTTGCTGAGGGTGTGTTCGACGAGGTCGCGCTGCACCATTTGAAGGACAGCTTCCACGCCCGCCACGCCGAGGTTTACGGCTACAGCGACACCGCGCGTGATATCGAGATCATCGCGCTCCGCTCCGTCAGCTTTCAGCGTCCCGAGGAAACCCGACCCGAATTGATCGTCGGAACGTTGCGCGACGATGGCACGCCAGAACCCGTCGGGCTCAGGAGGGGTGTTTTCGAGGATACCGGTGAAGTCGATTGCCCGGTCTACCGCCGGGATTCGTTGCCGGTTGGAAGCATCATCGCCGGCCCCTGTATCGTCGAACAGGCCGACACCACCACCGTGGTCCTCAAGGGACAGTCGGCCAGCGTAGACAAGGCCGGCAACATGTTCATCCGCGAAGACAAAGGAGCCGACCATGTCGCTTGATCACGCCGCCAACGACACCACCACGATCGACCCGGTCACGCTCGAGATCATCCGCAACAGGCTGGAAACGATCGCCGACGCTATGCAGAACACGCTTCTGCGTAGCGCAGTCTCCGTGATACTGAAGGAGGGCGAGGACGGCTCTTCGGGCCTCGTGACCCGCGGCGGCGAGATGATGGCGCAGGCCTGCTCGAACCCCATTCACCTCACGGTCATGCCGACGGCGGTGCAGGCGGTCTGCGCCAAGTATCCCGTCGAAAAAATGGTGCCTGGTGATGTCTTCATCCTGAACGACCCTTACAACGGCGGCACTCATTTGCCCGACATCCTTATGGTCATGCCTGTCTTCGCCGATGGCAAGGATGGCGGCGAAATCTGGGGCTTTTCGGTCTCGCTCGGTCATCACGAGGATGTGGGCGGCATAGATCCTGGTTCGATGTCGGCGCGTTCGACCGAGCTGAACCAGGAAGGGCTGGTCATCCCGCCGTCGCCCTGGCTTCGGTCCTATGAGCAGGATACGACCACCCGCGACTTCGTGCGATACAATTCGCGTGTACCGGACATCGTCCTCGGCGATCTCGATGCGCAACTCGCCACGTGTTATCTCGGCGCGCGGTCGCTCAACGAATGCGTGCGTGAATTCGGCCTCGAAACCATGAAACTCGCGGTCGACCAGTTGTTCGCTCAGGCCGAGCGGGCAGTCCGGACACATATCGAAACCATACCTGATGGCGAATACACATTCGTGGATTATGCCGAGAGCCTCACACCGGGCCTCGACCGGCTCGAAGTGCACACAAAGGTGACCGTCAAGGGTAGCGACATCCACGTCGATTTCACCGGTACCGCGCCGCAGCAACCCGCACCGACCAACGTGAACCTCGCTGGAGCGCAATCTGCCGTCCACACGATCATCCGAGGTCTAACCGACCCTGACGCGCCTCTGAATGACGGGGCGATCCGCCCGATCACCGTGACAGCACCTGAGGGCTGCATGTTCAATCCGCAGCGGCCCGCCGCTATCGCGCTGCGCTACCAGGTCTCGAACCGGGCGAACTGCTCGGTGCTCGGTGCACTCTCGAAGGTCATTCCCGAACGTGTCATCGCGGCCTCCCATGGTGGCAATCACGTAATTTCCTTCGGCGGGATCAATTGGGACGGCACACGCTATGGCTCGTCCGACTTGATCGCTGGCGGCCTGGGAGCACGGCCCGAAAAGGACGGCATCGACCATATCGAGCACGGCGGTGCGAACTGCCAGATGCCGCCGGCCGAGGCATGGGAAAACCACCACCCCATTGAGATCGTCGAACATACACCGATCGTGGATTCAGGTGGAGCGGGCAAGACCCGGGGTGGCCTCGGTGTCCGGCGGACCCACAAGATCCTGAAAGGTCCGGTTGTGAGCTGCCACCGCGCCGAGCGTTACAACTCGGTGCCCTGGGGCGTCCTCGGCGGCTTGCCGGGCAGCGCTGGCAAGGCATGGATAGAGCGTGCCAATGGCACCACCGAGCCAGTCCACGCCAAGCAAGTGATCGAGCTCCAGACCGGCGACGCAATCGTCCGCGAGACCTCCGGCGGCGGCGGCTACGGCGACCCGCTGGAGCGCGACGCCGATCTCGTCGCACTCGATGTGCAGAACCGTAAGGTAAGCCGCGAAGCTGCCTACCGTGACTACGGTGTGGTCCTCGACGAACGCGATGAGGCCGATCCCGAAGCCACGAAAGCCCGCCGCGCCGAACTCGCGGCCGAACGAGGTCCGATCACCTGGGTTCTCGACCGCGGAGCGGATGGCCGAGTCTAGGCGCTGTCAGAGGAAACTGACTTGAGACGGGCAGGGCGGTCTTGTAGCGTCCAGCCATGCCCAAACGATCGCCATTTCGCTGTTTTAAAGCATCCGATCTTTAACCTGAGGCATATCCGGCAGCCTTGAAGTAGTTCCAACATTCGTCCTGAGGGTTTCGTCAATAAAGACAACGCGCTCTGGCCGGGCCGAAACAGCCGGCAGGCGATGGGAAATCCAGTCTTCGCGCTGTTTCCTTACCCTTGCGCGGCGTCGCTCGGTCGCGACCAACGTCTTTTTTTGTACGTGAAGCCGAGTTTGCGCAGGGAACGGCCAATTGGAATGCCCCTTCTGAATTGGTCCACCGTTATGTTTAGGAAACGGAGGACAGAGAATGGCGAACAAGCGACACAAGCCAGAGG
>NZ_JBPBBA010000055.1:0-18704 GCF_050896395.1 Nioella aestuarii
GCGCGACCGCGGCCTTGTTGCGATGCATGCGTTCTGATGCGCGAGCCAACCATTCGCCAAAGCTGAAGTCCGGCCAGCGGTGGGGCCGCATCATGATGATCTTCGCCGCCTGAACGAACAGCATCCTCAAATATCGGCTGCCGCGTTTGGAGATGCGACCGAGGACAGTTCGTCCGCCCGTGCTGTATTGCCGTGGTACAAGCCCAACCCAAGCTGCAAAGTCTCGCCCACGATCAAAAGCTTCTCCTTCGCCCACAGCGGCGACCATCGCCGTCGAGATCATTGGGCCAATACCCGGCACGGTCATGACGTTGACGCAGTTCTCTTCCGTTTGACTGATCTGTTCGATCTCGGTGGATACCTTGTCGATCCGATCGTCCATCCACATCCAGTCGCCATAGAGACCGATCAGGATCGAACGCATCCGGGGCGATATCTCGTCTTTGCGTTCCTCGAGGATCGCCTCAAACGAGTTCTTCAAAGCGCGCAGGCCTTTGCGCACGGTGATGCCCTGTTCGATCAGGAACGCACGGATCTGGTTGATCGTCGCCGTCCGCCGCGACACCAAACGGGATCTGACCCGGTGGAGCGCTTGAAGGTCGAGCTGATCCTGGCTCTTCTCAGATACTGTTTGCAGATTGGGACGCAGTGCCGCCTCGGCGATCGCTTCCGCGTCGTTGTAGTCGTTCTTCTGGCCTTTACTGAACGGCTTGACGTAGATCGCTGGGATGATCCGAGGCTCGAAACCCATCTCTCGCAAAGTCCGGCTGACAAAGTGGGCGCTCAGGCACGCCTCCATGCCCACAATACAGCGCGGCAACTTCGCAAATGTCGCCACCAAAGCCAGTCGCTTGATTTGCTTGCGCAGGACCCGTTGTCCCGATTGATCAAAGCCAACCAAGTGGAACGTGTCCTTGCCTATGTCGATGCCTACTGAAATCAGTTCATCAAAGTCTTCCTTCGCCATGCTACTTCTCCTATCTGCAGGTGAAACAGGCCAAGCCTAACCTGCTGGGTGAAGCAGCCGGTACATCCCATTACCGGACCCTTACCAACCATCGGCAATGCTGCAATCACAGCGCGCATTGCCGACCTTCGCTGCATCCGCAAAAAGCAGGCAGGGCGCAAGCACACACGTTGCGGTTCAAGGGGTCATTGCGCGGCCGCTGCACCAATGGCTGTCCCAGAGCTCTCAGGCCCATAGAGCTGAGCGCTATGGCCGTGCCATCCCGGCGATTGGCGGGGCCACATCTTGCGGCAGAGGGGATTTATACCCCTCCGGACCCACCTGCCGCGCAAGATCCTCTTTGGCGCGCGCAAGCATATCTGGCTGCATCAGTACATCCGCCGCCGTTGCCGCCATGACGGTCGCTGCATGGACCATGCCCTTGAGCGCAGGTTTGCCTTTGCCCTGCGCCACCGCCTGCCAGCTGTGCAGCTGCGTACCGATAGCATGGGTCGCGCCCCACATCTGAACCGTGGGAACCACCCAGCTGACATCTGCCACATCGGTTGAGCCGCCAAAAGGCATGGCCGGTATGCTGGCAGGAATATTGAAGTCAGCCAGCGCCTTGCGCTCCGTTTCAACGATCCCCTTGGCAAGATAGGATTGCCGAATATCGTCTTCGCCCAATGTGGCCTGAAACAGCGCGCCATAGGCCACATCCTCTTGCGAAAATGGCGGCGGGCCAAGCCGGTCAAGATTGCGCTGCATCATGTCACCGAGAGTGTGGTTGTAGATGAGGTTGGACACGCCGCAGATGACATCGGATGTGACCTTGGTTTCACTCATCATAGCGGCACCCTCGGCGACCTTTGCAACCCGTTCGAACAAGCTGAGCATGTCGGCGGTGGTATCCGCGCGCACCACATAGCAGACCCTGGCATGTGCCTGCACAACGTTCGGGGAAATCCCTCCGCCGTCGAGGATCGCAGAATGTATTCGCGCCGTATCTGGAATGTGCTCGCGCATGTAGTTGATGCCCACGCTCATAAGCTCGACCGCATCCAGCGCACTGCGACCCAGATGCGGGGCGTCGGCGGCATGAGCGGCGCGGCCCTCAAAGGTGAATTCGACGCGCAAATTTGCCAGCGAGCTTCCCTTCACGATGCCCGCAATATCGCCCGGATGCCATGTCAGGGCGACATCCACATCGTCAAACGCCCCCGCCCGCACCATAAAGGCCTTGCCCGCGCCGCCCTCCTCTGCGGGGCACCCGTAATAGCGCACAGTGCCCGGCGTCCCGGTCTCTGCAAGCCAGCGTTTCAAAGCCGTTGCTGCCAGCAGGGAGGCCGATCCAAGCAGATTATGCCCACAGCCATGCCCGTTCGCCCCGGGTTCAAGCGGTTCTTTCCGGGCTATATCGGCTTTCTGGCTCAGGCCAGCGAGGGCATCATACTCGCCCAGAAAGGCAATGACCGGCCCGCAGCCGCCAGCCTGACCCATTACGGCGGTTGGGATCCCGGTCAGGCTCTCGTGCACCTCAAAGCCTTGAAACTGCAGCTCTTCGATATGTGCCGCAACCGAAGCGCTTTCCATGTAGCACGTCTCTGGCGTGCCCCAGACCCGATCGCTCAGCGCCTCGAACCTGTCCTTGGCGTGCTCGACATGCGACCATAAAGGGTGTGCATTCAATGTTCAGGCTCCTGCGTGGCAACGTCACTTGCGTAAAACATCGACATTGGATGCACGGCAAGAAATCCGCAAGTGGGGCCCGTTCCCGACCTCGGATGCAGCGCAGCATCCTATCGTATGAAGTCGGCTTAAACGCTGGATTGTCGTTGTAGATGAGCGTGGAGCCAGGCCATCACTTGCAGTGTTCACGCCGATTGGCTGCAGACACGGCGCAGACTAAACGTCATGATGCGTTGTTGGTCATCGCTGATACATGAGCTGGGCCAACGGGTCTGATGCCAAGGGGGTTGAGCGCCTTAATCGAGTAGTAGCCGCGGGTGATGTGATCCATGTTCACCGTGTCCCGTACACCCGGCAACTCCAGGATGCGCTGCATGTAGGCTGTGAGGCGCGGGTAGTCGGCGATCTGGCGCAGGTTGGTCTTGAAGAGACCGTGATAGGCTGCATCGAAGCGGATCAGCGTGACGAAGGTTCGAATATCGACCTCGGTCAGCGTGTCGCCCATCAGGTAGTCGCCGGTCAGTCGCCCCTCCAGCATGTCCAGAGTCTCGAAAACCCCTGTTACCGCTTCGTCATAAGCCACTTGTGAAGAGGCGAAACCGGCCTTGTAGACGCCATTGTTCAGCCGGTCGTAGATCAGAGCGGAAAGCGCGTCGATCTCGGCGCCAAGTTCCTGCGGATAGAGCCGGATGTCGGAGGGCACGAGATGTTCGAAGGCGGTATCGAGCATTCGCAGGATGTCGGCGCTTTCGTTATTCACCATGACATTCCGCTGCATGTCCCAAAGCACAGGCACCGTGGCCCGCCCGGTAAAGACGGGGTCCGCATTCGTGTATATCTCGTGCATGTATGTGGCCCCGAACAAAGGGTCTTCGTCGGCCCCCGGATAGCCACCAAACTGCCATCCCTGATCAGACAGAACCGGATTGACGACGGTAACGTCGATCATCGCTTCCAGTCCTTTCAGCTTTCGTGCAATCAATGTTCGCGATGCCCATGGGCAGATCAGCGCAACGTACAACCTGTAGCGGCCAGGCTCGGCCACAAATCCGCCCTCTCCGGTCGGACCGGCACTGCCATCGGGGGTGATCCAGTTCCGAAAGCTCGACACCTGGCGAACGAAACGGCCCTTCTCGTCAGCTTTTTGGACCGGTTGCCAATTCTCAACCCATTTTCCGTTCACAAGCATTGGTTCGTTCCTCAGCGGGCGTGGAAGACAAAAGAGCGCATCGAGACAGAGCCGAGGTCGATGCTGTCGGTCATGAAGGTTAGGTCGTCACCGGCATCAGAGGCGCCCGCGATGGTCAGGGCCGGTAGGTAGTGGTCAACCGACGGATGGGCCATTCGCAGCAGGCTCCCCAGCCCTGACCGATCCGAAAGCGCGGCGAAATCGCGTGCTTCCAATTTGGCGGCAAAGAGCGCGTCGAACTCCAATGCGAAGTCATGCGGTTTCGCGCCCACGCCCCATTGCATGGCACCAAGATTGTGCACCACGTTGCCCGACCCGAGGATCAGCACGCCCCGGTTTCGCAACTCCGACAAGGTACGCCCGATTTCCAGCTGGTAGCCCAGTCCCTTCGACATATCGATCGAGACCTGGAACACCGGCACGTCCGCCCCGGGGTAGAGGAACTTCAGCACTGTCCATGCGCCGTGGTCGAGGCCCCATGTCTCATCCTCTTCGGCATGGTGGCTGGCCAGCAGCGTCACAACTTCTCGTGCCAAGCCAGGGTTGCCCGGTGCCGGATATTGCTGCGCGAAGAGCGCGTCGGGGAAGCCATAGAAATCGTGAATGGTCTTGGGCATTGCAGAGACATCCACCAGCGTGGTGCCCCGCGTCATCCAGTGTGCCGAGACCACGAGGATTGCCTTGGGTCGCGGCAGGGTCCGGCCCAATTCGGTCCAGGCTCGGCTGTAGTTGGTGTCCTCGATGGCATTCATCGGGCTCCCGTGACCCAAGAAGACCAGCGGCATCCGCTCAGAGGACGAAAGGCTGGATTTAAGATCGTCAAGGGTGCGGGAGACAGGCATCAGTTGCGACCTTTTTTGGCGGATCAACTGGGTCGCGCCCGCCAAGTGAATTGGCGGGCACCGTTGGCAGGCCGGATCAGGCCAGTTGCCCAAGCACCCGGTTCAAAGCCGGAACACGCAGGGCAAAGGCCCCGGCGCCAAGCAGCGCGATGGCAACCTGGGCAGCCACCCAGAACAGCGGGAATTCCCAGCCGCCGCCCTCGGAAGAGAACAGCCAGCCATTGGCGGAATGCACCCAGGTGGCGCCCAGCAACACCGGGATCAATGCCAGCGACACAACACGCACTGCGACACCCGCGATCAGCGCCAGTCCGCCGCCGATTTCGGCAATGATGGTCAGATAGGCAAGTACGGCCGGCAGGCCGAGGCTTTCGAAATAGCCCACCGTTCCCGCAATGGTGAAAACATTCACCTTGAGCAGCCCGTGGGCGAGGAACAGAACGCCGCTGGAGACACGCAGGAGCGTGGCGGCATAATCAGCAGAAGTTTTGTTGTCTTGGGTCATTGCATCGGTCCTTTTCGGCAGAGCCCGGTCTGATGAGTGACAGGGGCTCGTTTGGTCTCTGACAATCTACGCCTTGCCAATCATCAATAAAATGGTAAGTTTGAGGAAACACTTCCCACATTTTGTTCTCAATAAGATCATGGACATCACCGACGAGCTGAAGGCTTTCATCGCCACTGCCCAAGCGGGATCGTTCACCGCTGCAGCCGAGCAGTTGGGCGTGTCGAACCGGCTCACGTCGAAATATGTGGCTGAACTGGAGGCACGGCTGGGAGTCAGGCTTTTGCAGCGCACGACACGGCGCGTTGGGTTGACGCCCGCTGGTGAAGACCTGCTTCTTCGTGCGCCCGCAGTGCTGGAAGACCTCGATACAATATTGGCAGACGTTTCCGAGGGCTCGCAGGGGCTTTCAGGTACAATCCGCCTTTCAGCGCCCGTCACCTTTGGTGAAACCTATGTGGGGGGGATGCTGGCGCGCTTTGCCGAGAAGAACCCGGCGCTGAACTTCGATCTTCGGCTGAGCGACAGCTTTTCCGACCTCGCGCGGGAGGGGATCGACCTCGCGTTTCGGGTGGGAACGTCTGAGATGCTCTCGTTGAAAGCACGCAAGTTGGGCACCCTCACCACGCTCGCCGTGGCCAGCCCGAGCTATCTGGCAACCAACGGCGCACCAGATAGCCCGGAGGCGCTGGCCGATCATGCCTGCATCCTCGACACCAACCGTAAGCTGCCACGGCGCTGGGTATTCTCCGTGAACGGGGAAGAGCGGGCGGTGCAGGTGACCGGGCGTTTTCAGGTCAACTCCGCCAGCGCCGCAACCCAGCTTGCCGCCGCAGGATTGGGAATTGCACTGGTGCCGCGCTTCGCGCTGGGGGACACTCTGGAGACCGGGCGTCTGGTGCCGCTTCTGGATGGGCTCGGCGCCCCCCCAAGCCCAATCAGCGCGGTCTACCTTGAAGGCAGGATGCTTCCGCGCAAGCTTCGCGCGCTAATCGACTTTGCAGCGGAAGACATCCGGTCAGCAGGGGTGTTGTAACACTCATAGTCGCGCTCTTTGAGACAACCAGTCGATCGGGAGTATCAAGAGGAGAACGTTCAAAATAACGAGCGCCTGATCGTCCAGGCGGGCGCAGAAGCGTTCGATACTGATCATCCCGATGCCACCAGCTCCAATAATGTCCAGGATAATTGCAGAACGCGTAATCGACTCCAGCAAGTAGAGCGGGCGAAAAAGGGACCGTCGGGCAATACGGGGGGGTGTATAGGGGGTGTACGGGTGGCGACACCTCGCCGGTGTCGGTCTCGGACATTTCCGAATCGAACGGGGGCGTGCTATCCCTTGTGGCATGGCTTTTCCCGACCCCAAGATAAGCGGCGTAGCGCGCCCTGTGATCCGTCAGCTGGATGAAACGGTGGTAAACCGCATCGCGGCAGGTGAGGTCGTGGAACGACCCGCGTCTGCGGTCAAGGAACTGGTTGAAAACGCGATAGATTCCGGCGCCGACCGCATCACCATTGAGGTTGCCAACGGCGGCAAAACCCTGATCCGCGTCACCGACAACGGCTGCGGAATGACGCCCGCAGATTTGCCCCTCGCCCTTGCTCGCCACGCGACGTCCAAGATTGATGGGACAGATCTGTTGAATATCAACAGCTTCGGCTTCCGGGGTGAGGCGCTAGCATCACTCGGATCGGTCGGCAGACTTGTGATAACAAGCCGTTCGGAAGCTGGCGGAGATGCCCATACCATCGCCGTAACCGGTGGAAGACATTCGGTAATTCGCCCGGCTGCCCTATCTGGTGGTACAGTCGTTGAGCTGCGAGATTTGTTCTTTGCAACACCCGCGCGGCTCAAGTTCCTGCGCACCGACCGGGCCGAGATGCAGGCGATCACCGAGGTTGTGAAACGTCTCGCAATGGCAGAGCCAGCAGTGGGCTTTACCTTGCGTGACATGAGCGACGGGCAGAACCGGGCCACCTTCCGCGCTGACCCCGAAAACGGTGATCTTTTCAATGCTTTGGGCGCACGGCTCGGGCAGGTAATGGGGCGCGATTTCATTGAGAACGCACTGCCGATCGACGCCGAGCGTGAAGGCATCCGTTTGATCGGGTATGCCGCTTTGCCGACCTATTCGCGCGGCTCAGCCACGGCGCAGTATCTTTTTGTTAATGGGCGTCCTGTAAAAGACAAACTGCTGGTCGGTGCCCTGCGCGGTGCATATGCCGATTTTCTCAGCCGTGATCGGCACCCGGCGGTGGCGCTCTTCGTGGATTGCCCGCCGGAACGCGTGGATGTGAATGTGCATCCAGCCAAAGCAGAGGTCCGGTTCCGCGAACCGGGCGTCGTGCGCGGGTTGATCGTGTCCTCCTTGCGTCATGCTCTTGCTGAAGCGGGCCATCGCGCATCGTCGACAGTGGCCGAGGCGACGCTTGGCGCGTTTCGGCCCGAACCTGGCCCCGCCCGGGTCTATCAGATGGATCGGCCCTCTCAGGGCAGCCTGCGTGCAGCGCGGGACTGGCAAGCCCCCGCCATTGGCTTCGCAGAAGGCCCCGCCCCTGATTTCTCGCCGACCGCTGCACGGGTGGAACCCATTGGCGACGACGGGGAAACCACCCGGCATCCGCTTGGCGCCGCGCGGGCGCAGGTGCATGAAAACTACATCATTGCCCAGACTGAAACCGGCATGGTGATCGTCGATCAACACGCCGCGCATGAACGTCTGGTCTATGAAAAACTAAAGCGTCAGATGGCGGAAAACGGCGTTGCATCACAAGCGCTGCTGATACCCGAGATCGTGACACTGGGCGCACACGACACCGCCGCACTGATGGAGCTGGCGGATGATCTTGCGCGGCTTGGCTTGGTTGTGGAACCCTTCGGGCCTGGCACCATCGCTGTTCAGGCAACGCCCGCAATCCTGGGCCCGGTAAATGCCGAGGCCATGCTGCGCGATATTCTCGATGAACTGGATGACCTTGGCGAAAGCTTGACCGTGCAGGCGCGGATTGAGGCAATCCTGTCCCGCGTGGCCTGTCACGGCTCGATCAGGTCGGGCCGCCAGATGCGTGCAGAAGAGATGAACGCGCTGCTGCGGGAGATGGAGGCAACACCCCATTCCGGTCAGTGCAACCACGGGCGGCCCACCTATGTGGAACTGAAGCTCTCTGACATCGAAAGGCTGTTTGGCCGCACATGATCCAGCTTGGCGAAACGCAGATCAACCTATCCGATCCCCTGACCCTACTAGCCCTTGGCGGGGTTGCAGCGCTTCTTTTGCTTATGGTTCTGGTCCTAAGGTCGGCCTCGGCCGCGAACCGGACCGCGCGCGCGATGGAACCGCTGGCCCACCAGATGGGCGCGCTTGGGCAGCGGGTGCAATCGCTGTCCGACGGACAGCACCAGCTTTCCGGCGGCATCAGTCATGTCAGCGAGTTGCAGGCCCGGTCACAGGCCCAGATGCTGGAGGTGATGGAACGCCGGCTGGAGGAAGTGCAGCGCAGCATGGGCGAGACCTTGCACGGCACCTCGACCCGCACCGCGCGCAGCCTTGGCGAATTGCAGCAGCGGCTGGAACAGATCGACAAGGCACAGGCCAATATTGAGAAGCTGTCGGGCGACGTTCTTGGCCTGCAGGATATCCTGTCAAACAAGCAGACGCGCGGGGCCTTTGGAGAGATCCAGCTGAACGATATCGTGCACAAGGCGCTGCCGCCGGACAGTTACGCGTTTCAGGCGACCCTGTCGAACGGCAAGCGGGCAGATTGCCTGATCCACCTGCCGAACCCGCCGGGGCCGATTGTGATCGACTCGAAATTTCCGTTGGAACCCTATGAGGCCCTGCGACGCGCCAAGACACAGCGCGATATCGACGAAGCCGCGCGGGCCATGCGGACGGCGGTGCGGGCGCATATCAAGGCAATCTCGGAGCGCTACATCTTAGAGGGAGAAACCGCGGATGGGGCGTTGATGTTCCTGCCATCGGAAGCTGTCTATGCGGAACTGCACGCCAATTTTCCGGAACTGGTGCGCGAGGGGTTTGCCGCACGTGTCTGGATCGTGTCCCCCACCACCTGCATGGCAACGCTGAACACGATGCGGGCAGTGCTGAAGGACGCGCGGATGCGCGAACAGGCGGGCGCAATCCGAAAGCAGCTGGCGATGCTGCACCGGGATGTGGAGCTTGTGGTGGAACGGGTCGGCAAACTGACCACCCATTTCGGGCAGGCACGCAAGGATCTGGATGATATCAGCACCGCCGCCGAACGCGCCGGAAAGCGGGCCACACGGCTGGACAGTTTCGATTTCGAGGAACTGAGCGGCAAGGAAGACGCCGAAGTGGTGCCCCTACCTCGTCGCTAGGCGCGGGGAAGATCCTTGCAAGGATCTTTTTGAAAGGCTTTTGCAAAAGCCTTCCTTGCGCCCGTTTGAAGCTCGCGCAAGATCGGGCTAGCGCGCGAAGGTTGCGGCGAGGATGCGGGCGAGCCCCTCTGCGTCTTCCTGGGTGAAGGCATCGGGCTGATTGCTGTCGATATCCAGAACCGCGATCAGACGGTTCGATCCGTCCAGGACCGGCAGCACGATCTCTGACCTTGTGGACGAAGCGCAGGCGATGTGGCCTGGGAAGGCATCCACGTCTGGCACCAGCTGAACCTCGCCGGTGCGCGCCGCCGCGCCGCAGACGCCCTTGTCGAACGGTATCTGGAGGCAGCCATGACCGCCCTGATAGGGGCCTATCTTGAGCAGCCCGGGCTCTGTCACCCGGTAGAACCCCGTCCAATCGAAGCGGTCGTCGGCATGATGGATCTCGCAGGCGAGCGTTGCCATCAGGGCGATCTCATCGGTTTCACCATGGGTGAGGGCCGCGATGGTCTTTGTCAGGCTTGTGTAGTCGAGGGACATGAGCGCTTCTTTCGGTCTGAGGGGGTTTCGCCGCCTGCCGGCGTCGATCCGCGGGGGGATCCTCCCCCCGCACCCCCCTGAAGTATTTGGGCCAAGATGAAAGGGTCAGGGGCGTTCGATGGCGATGGCCGTGCCTTCACCCCCGCCTATGCAGATGGCTGCGATGCCGCGTTTCAGGCCGCGTTTTTCAAGCGCATTCAGCAGGGTCACCATGATCCTCGCACCTGACGCCCCTATGGGGTGGCCAAGCGCGCAGGCTCCGCCGTTGACGTTTACCTTATCGTGGGGCAGGCCCATCTTGTGCATGAAAGCCATCGGGACGACCGCAAAGGCCTCGTTTACTTCCCACAGATCCACTTCGTCCTTTGACCAACCAAGCCGCGCCAGCAGCTTTTCGGCAGCCGGGACCGGCGCGGTTGTGAAAAGGCCCGGTTCCTGTGCGTGACTGGCGTGGCCCATGATCCGCGCTCGGATGGGCAGGCCCTTGGCCTGTGCCACGCTTTCGCGGGCCATGACCAATGCCGCCGCCCCGTCGGAGATGGAGGAGGAGTTGGCGGGCGTCACCGTGCCATCCTTGCGGAAGGCCGGTTTCAGATGTGGGATCTTTTCCGGACGGGCCTTGGCGGGCTGCTCGTCTGCGGAAATCATGGTCCAGCCGTCATGTGCACCCGCCGTCACCGAGCGTTCACCATAGCGACCACCGATGGAGACCGGTGTCACCTCATCCGCGAACGCACCTGAAGCCTGGGCCTCTAGCGCGCGGGACAGTGACGCCAGCGCGTAGTTGTCCTGCGCCTCACGGGTGAACTGAAAGCTTTCGGCGCAATCCTCTGCGAAGGTGCCCATCAGGCGGCCTTTGTCATAGGCGTCTTCCAGCCCGTCGAGGAACATGTGGTCTATCGTGCGGCCATGGCCGATCCTTGCGCCGCCGCGCATTTGCGGCAGCAGGTAGGGGGCCTCTGACATGCTTTCCATGCCACCCGCGACCATCAGGTCGGTCTGGCCAAGCGCCAGTTGGTCATGGGCAATCATTGCGGCCTTCATGCCGGACCCGCACATCTTGTTCAGCGTGGTCGCGGGCACATCCTGGCCAAGCCCGGCCTTGAATCCGGCCTGGCGTGCCGGGGCCTGGCCCTGGCCGGCGGGCAGCACGCAGCCCATCAAAAGCTCCTGCACATCGGAGACAGCGGCCCCGGACTGATCCAGCGCGGCCTTGATCGCGGCCCCACCAAGATCGGACGCCGTGACGCCAGAAAAGCAGCCCTGAAAGCCACCCATGGGCGTGCGGGACGCGCCGCAGATCACTACATTATCCATAAAATTCTCCGTTTCTTCCCCGGTGCTTTGGATACCGTTTGGAAAGGATTGCTGTCTAGGGTGCTCGCGGCAAGCGAAAGGACGCAGCTTATGGATATTACCTTGGAACCCAAAGGGCCGATCGCACTGTTACATGTCATCCCCGACCGCATTGACGCCTCTGTTGCCATCCAGTTCAAGGACCGGTTTCGCGATATGGTCAAGGATTGGAACGGGCCGGTTGTGCTGGATCTTCAGAACGTCACCTTTTTGGACAGCTCGGGCCTTGGTGCGGTTGTCGCCGCCCGTAAGTTGTTGGGAGAGGGGCGGCAATTGGATCTGTCCTGCCTCAGCCCCGCCGTGGATAAAGTCATGCGACTGACACGAATGAACCAGGTGTTTCCCATCCACAATTCGGTAGAGGACGCGCTGGCCGCACATGGGGTTGCCCCGGCAGCATGAGTGTTCAGGACCTACCCTCACCCTGGCAAGGCGATCCGCCCGGTGGGGCCGCTCCGACATGGGCCTGTACGCGGCGATTCCAGGCCCAATCCACGATTGTCAGCATTGAACTGCTGGGGCTGAACCAGACGCTTATTCAGCTTGGCTTGCCCATTGAGCAACTTTTTTCACTGGAACTTGTGCTGGCAGAGATCCTGAACAATGTGGTGGAACATGCCTATCAAGATCGTGGAGAGGGCCAGATTGAGCTGACGGTTTCGGTTCGGGATGGCAGCATATATTGCGGCGTTTCGGATTTCGGGAGCCCAATGCCTGGTGGCATCCTGCCCCCGGCCCGCCGCCATTCCCCCAAAGCATTGGCCTTGCAGGATTTACCCGAGGGCAGCTTCGGTTGGGCCCTTATCCGCGATCTAACGACCGGGCTGGACTATTCCCGGAACGAAGGCGTCAATCGACTGACGTTTCGGATTGATCTTCAGGGCTGATCAATCCCGGCGCATCGCGCCGACTGTTTTCGCGAAGGGTTAACCATTCTCGAAAAAGCCCCAATTGTTCCGCACCGGCGCCGGGAATCTCCTCGATACATGAAGGGTAGCTGCAATGGCTTCCCTCGGTGCCGTGTCTAAAAGCCCCCACCCAGTGGCGCGGCGCCGAGGTCTATTGCCCAGTCTCCCCTTGCCACCGCCACTAATCACCCTACCGTAGCGCGGATGCGATGCGAGAGGTCAGAATGCGCGATTTTCATCTTCCCGGACGGTCTGCGGTCTTCGCCGATAATGGTATGTGTGCGACGTCGCACCCACTTGCGGCCAAGGTTGCTATCAACCTGCTGGAACAAGGCGGAAATGCCGTCGACGCAGCGATAGGTGCGGCTGTCCTACTGGGAATTTGCGAACCGCAAATGACTGGAATCGGGGGGGATTGCTTTGCCCTGATCAAACGCCCCGACAGCGAGGAGATCGTTGGCCTGAATGCCTCTGGCCGCGCGCCAGCGGGGCTGAAAGCTGCCGATCTGCGCGCTGCCGGGTATGAAACGATGCCGCTGCGCGAGGCCGCCGCAGTGACCATTCCGGGTGCAGTGGACGGGTTCTGTCGCCTGCAAGAAGATATGGGCAATCTGTCTATGGCCGATATTCTGGCCCCCGCCATTCACTATGCAGAGGCGGGCATACCGGTCGCCCCACGGGTTGCGCAGGATTGGGACGAGGAGGCCTATGAGTTCAAAAGCCACGCGCGCGACTTGTTCCTCAATGACGGCCGCCCCTACCGCGTGGGAGAGCGTTTCCGCGCGCCCGGCCAGGCGGAGGTGCTGCGGCGTATCGCGAAAGAGGGTCGCGCCGGCTTCTACGAGGGCGAGGTGGCGCAGGACATGGTCCAAATCCTTCAGGCGCTTGGCGGAACCCATACTCTGGCAGATTTCGCAGCGACCGCCTGCGATTACGTTACGCCGATCCGCACAACCTACCGCGGGGCGGAGCTGATCGAACTGCCCCCGAACGGCGCGGGTGCGATGGCTCTGCTGATGGCGAATATGCTGGAAGGCCATGACATCGCCTCGATGGACCCGAACGGCGCGGAACGGGCACATCTGGAGATTGAAGCCGCTCGGCTGGCCTTCGACGCGCGGGACCGGTTCATCGCTGATTCAGGCTATGTCCGGCATCTCGATCACATGCTGTCAGCCGATACGGCCAAGGCCCTTTCCGGTCTGATTGACCCCGCCAAGGCACTGACCTCGATCAAGGACAAGACCGAAAGCATCCACAAGGAAACCGTCTATATCACTGTCGTCGACCGTAACCGGATGGCGGTCTCTCTGATCTATTCCATCTTCAAGGATTTCGGATCCTGCATCGCCAGCGAGCGTTTCGGCATTCTGTTCCAGAACCGCGGCTGCGGTTTCACGCTGGAGGAGGGCCACCCGAATGAAGCCATGGGCGGCAAGCGCCCCATGCATACGATCATCCCGGCCATGATGCGCGAAGCCGATGGCAGCTTCACGGCCTTCGGGGTCATGGGTGGGGCGTATCAACCGATGGGCCATGTCCGATATATCAGCAACATCGTGGATTTCGGGATGCACCCCCAACAGGCGATCGACGCACCCCGCTGCTTCCCCGTGGACGGCGAGGTGCGGATCGAGAATGGATATGCCCCCGAAGTTCAGGCCGAGCTGGCCGCCAAGGGGCATAGGCTGGACCGTCCGTTGCGCCCGGTCGGCGGCGCTCAGGCCATTCGAATAGACGCGAAGACCGGTGTGTTGCAGGGCGCATCAGACCCCCGAAAAGACGGCTGCGCGCTAGGCTATTGAAGGATAGATCATGTCGAAAATCCCCGTGAAAACCCTTGTGGCAGAGGCCAAGGCCGTTATCGAAACGATCAGCCCCGCCGATGCTTTGGCACAGGCCGAGGCGGGAGAGGCGCTGTTGGTCGATATCCGCGACATCCGCGAACTGGAGCGTGAAGGACGCATTCCCGGCGCCTTCCACGCCCCGCGTGGGATGCTGGAATTCTGGGTTGATCCAGAAAGCCCCTATCACAAGCCGCCGCTTGCAACCGACAAGACGCTGGTGCTGTTCTGTGCCAGCGCGTGGCGGTCAGCCCTGTCAGCCAAGGCATTGCAAGAGATGGGGGTAGAAAACGTGGCCGAGATCGACGGCGGCTTTAGCGCCTGGCGCGCGGCAGGTCTGCCGGTGGAGTGACGCCTAGTTCAGCTGAAATTCCAGCGGGTAGTAGCCATCGCGAAATTCACCGAACAGATCCGGCAGGTCGGGGTGGTCGACCGGCTCTCCGGTTTCATCGGGCACCAGGTTCTGTTCCGAAACATAGGCCACGTAATAGGTCTGATCGTTCTCGGCCAGCAGGTGATAGAAAGGCTGTTCGCGGGACGGGCGCGACTCAGGGGGAATCGCGTCATACCATTCCTCGGTATTTGCGAATTCTGGATCGACGTCGAAAATAACCCCGCGAAACGGGTGTTTACGGTGCCTGACCACCTGGCCAAGCGTAAATTTCGCGCGTGTCTTCAGCATCGGATTGCGCCCCCTTGCCCCCACTCCTAAACCCCGGATCGGGGGCTTGTCCATCCGCGAGCGGTCGAATCAAAGGAAACAGATTGTGAACCTCGTTCTGACAGTGCTGGAGATCGTGGCGCCGGTGTTCCTTCTGGCCGCTACAGGTTTTGGCTGGCGAAAGCTTGGGTTGGAGTACCCTGTTGAGTTCGTGACCCGTCTGGCAATGACAATCGCCGTCCCTTGCCTGATATTCACCGCGCTGATGCAGACAGAGCTGGACCCTGCCGCGCTGTCTGCGGTCACGCTGACGACGTTGGCGGCCTACGCGCTGATGAGTCTTGGGGCGTTGGCGTTGATCCTGATCACAGGAGTAGACCGGCGCACGTTCCTTGCCCCGACCATCTTCGGCAATACCGGCAACCTGGGCTTGCCGCTGGCGTTGTTCGCGTTTGGAGAAGCCGGGCTTGGCTATGGCGTCGTGGTCTTCGCGGTGATGGCCGTCCTGTCCTTCACCATCGGCATCCGCATGGTGTCAGGTCAGACCTCGGTCCTGCGGGTTCTGCGCGAACCGATGGTTTGGGCCACGATGCTTGGCGCATTGTTTTTGTGGCAGGGGTGGCAGACGCCGGGCTGGCTGACAAATTCCCTGTCACTTGCGGGGCAGTTGGCGATTCCGCTGATGCTGTTCACACTTGGCGTCGCTGTTGCCCGGTTGACGCCGCGCGGCGTCGGACGGGCGGTGCTGCTGTCGCTGGCCAAACTTGTCATAGGCATTGGGGCGGGCCTTGCCGCTGGTTGGGCCTTCGGATTGGAGCCTGTCGCATTCTCAGTGATCGTTCTGCAGATGGCGACGCCCGTGGGGGTATCATCTTACCTGCTGGCAGAACGGTTCGGCGCTGATCCCGATTCAGTGGCGGGATATGTGGTGATTTCAACCCTCATCAGCGTGCTCGCCCTGCCGGTTCTGCTGTATTTCCTGCTCTGACCCGTTCCCTCGAACAGTGATTTCAGGTAAACTGTCACAAACAAACAAAACTCGAGCAGGCAGATTTCATGAAACGCGCGATTCTTCTCGTGCTGCTATTGGCTGTTGCCGCGTGCAGCGGCGGGCCAAGACCCCCACGGAACCTGGACAACGCATGTCTCATCTTGCGTGAACGCCCTGACATCGCCCGTGCGACCCGCGCGGCGGAACGGGAATGGGGCATTCCGGTCCATGTGCAACTGGCCACGATCCATCAGGAAAGCAGCTTCGTTCACAACGCCCGCACTCCGCATCGCTATGCGCTTGGGGTTATTCCCCTTGGACGACAAAGCTCAGCCTATGGATATAGCCAGGCACTGGACGGCACCTGGGACGATTATCAGGACGCAACCGGCAGCCGCCGCGCACGCCGCACCGATATCCGGGACGCGACTGATTTCATGGGTTGGTACATGAACCGGTCAGTGGAACGTCTTGGCATCGCTCCAGATGACGCACGCAACCAATATCTGGCATATCATCAGGGCCACGCGGGCTATGCACGGGGCAGTTATCGCGGACAGGCTTGGCTGCTGCGGGTTGCGGATCGTGTGGATGAGCGCGCCGAGATGTATGAACGTCAATTGGCCGGGTGTCGCCGCTAGGCGGGCCCGCTATTCCGTGATGCCCCGGGTCCGCAGTTCCTGCGGAATGTTGAAGTAGCTGGCGGGAATATTCCCGCCCTCTTCCAGCTCGCCCAGAATGACAGTTGTGTTGAACCCGGTTGAATCGGTCACGATCCACTGGCGCAGTTCGACCGGCTCATCCGTGAAAACCAAGGTGATATAGCCAATATCGGGCTCATCTGGATCCTGCGCGATGATGCGCGTGGTGGTGTCGTCGCCCTCATGTTCCAGGATCATATCGGACCGATCGAGGTTCACGTTCCGTGCCAGGATCAGGTTCAGCGGCGTACGCCGCAGCGGATATTGCTCTGGCGCGGTATTGGCCCGATCGTCGAAAATCGCGACCTGCCCGCCCCCGGCCATCACCAGAAGCTCACTATCGTCATACTCGAACCGCATCCGTCCGGGTCGCTGGATGTAAAGCGTACCGGTGGCAATCGCGCCATCGTCGCTGATCTGGGTGAAGCTGGCCTGGGCCGTGCGCAGATCATTCAGGTAATCCGACAGGTCCGACAGCGGGATCGGATCGGCAAAGGCTGGCAGAGCGGTGCAGGCGGAAAGCGCTGTGGCGAGAATAAATCGTTTCATGAGTCCCATTTAATCACCACAGACGGGCTTTGCACCTCACACAAGCGCGATTTCGCCTATGCCTGCTCAGGCACCAGAACCTCTCGTTTGCCGACATGGTTGGCAGAGCTGACAACACCTTCATCCTCCATCTGCTCCACAAGCCGCGCGGCCTTGTTATAGCCGATGGCCAGCTTGCGCTGGATGTAGGAGGTGGAGCACTTGCGGTCCTTGATGACGATCGCAACCGCCTGATCATAAAGCGCATCCTCACCGGTCGTGTTGCCGCCAAGGCCAAGCACCGCGTCGATATCGCTTTCGCGATCCTCATCGGGGCCGTCCAGAACACTGGCTGCATAGTCCGGTGGACCGAAGCTCTTCAGGTGGCTGACGATCTCTTCGACCTCCTCGTCACTAACGAAGGGCCCGTGAACACGGGTGATCTTCGCGCCACCAGCCATATACAGCATATCGCCCATACCAAGCAGTTGCTCGGCCCCCTGTTCGCCAAGGATGGTGCGGCTGTCGACCTTGGACGTGACGTGGAAGGAAATCCGCGTCGGGAAGTTGGCCTTGATGGTACCGGTGATCACGTCGACCGACGGGCGCTGCGTGGCCATGATGATGTGGATGCCAGAGGCACGGGCCATCTGCGCCAGACGCTGGATACAAGCCTCGATCTCTTTGCCCGCGACCATCATAAGGTCGGCCATTTCGTCGACGATGACGACGATATAGGGCATTTTTTCGGGGGCGAATTCCTCGGTCTCGAATATCGGGTCGCCGGTTTCATCGTCGAACCCGGTCTGCACCGTGCGGCTGAACATCTCGCCCCGATCCAGCGCATCCTTCACCCGGCCGTTATAGCCGTCGATGTTGCGGACGCCCATCTTGGACATCTTGCGATAGCGTTCCTCCATCTCGCCCACGACCCATTTCAGTGCCACAACGGCCTTTTTCGGGTCGGTCACGACGGGCGACAACAGGTGCGGAATGCCGTCATAGACGGAAAGTTCCAGCATCTTCGGGTCGATCATGATCAGGCGGCAATCCTCGGGTGTCAGCTTGTACAGCAGGCTGAGGATCATCGTGTTGATCGCCACGGATTTACCCGATCCGGTGGTCCCCGCAATCAGCAGGTGGGGCATCTTGGCGAGGTTGGCGACGATGGGATCGCCACCGATATCCTTGCCAAGCGCCAGCGGCAGCTTCTGGGTTCCGTCTCCGAAATCACGGCTGGCGAGAATCTCGCGCAGAACCACCTTTTCGCGATGCTGGTTCGGCAGTTCGATGCCAATCACGCTGCGTCCGGGCACCGTGGACACGCGAGCTGACAGGGCAGACATGGACCGCGCGATGTCGTCGGCAAGACCGATCACCCGACTGGCTTTGAGACCGGGCGCCGGTTCCAGTTCATACATGGTGACGACAGGGCCGGGGCGAACCGATACGATCTCGCCTTTCACGCCGTAATCATCCAGCACGTTTTCCAGCATCCGGGCATTTTCTTCCAATGCCTCGTCGCTGAGATGATGGCGCTCAATGCTGGTCGGGCTGGTCAGCAGGTTGAGCGGCGGGAATTCGTAGGCCTGGGCAGTCTCGTCGAGCGGCAAGGTCGGCTGCGCCTCTGCCCGCGCGGCGCGC
>NZ_JBPBBA010000056.1:0-18103 GCF_050896395.1 Nioella aestuarii
CGCACCCGCAGCCGCCGCCCCGGCAGCAGCCCCCGCCGCTGCGCCCTCTGGTGATCCGGCGCAGGATCCGGGTGCCGTGACCTCGCCCATGGTTGGCACGGCTTATCTTCAGGCAGAACCCGGCACCCCGGCTTTCGTCAGCGTTGGCGACACCGTCACCGAGGGCCAGACCCTGATGATCGTCGAAGCGATGAAAACCATGAACCAGATCCCCGCCCCCCGCGGGGGTAAGGTCACGCGCATCCTTGTGGGTGACGGCGACCCTGTGGAATTCGGCACCCCGCTGATGATCATCTCCTGATGGGGTCGCGCATGTTTTCGAAGATCCTCATTGCCAACCGGGGGGAAATCGCGCTCCGCGTCATCCGTGCGGCGCGCGAGATGGGCATCCAGACCGTGGCCGTGCATTCAACCGCTGACAGCGACGCTATGCATGTGCGTATGGCGGACGAGGCGATCTGCATTGGCCCGCCTTCCGGTACGCAAAGCTATCTGAACGTCGCGGCCATCATCTCGGCCTGCGAAATCACCGGCGCCGAGGCGATCCACCCCGGCTATGGCTTCCTGTCGGAAAACCAGAACTTCGTGCAGATCGTGGAAGATCACGGCCTGAAATTCATCGGCCCCTCTGCTGAGCATATCAGCATCATGGGCGACAAGATCACCGCCAAGGACACGATGAAGAAACTGGGCGTGCCTTGTGTGCCCGGATCAGATGGCGGCGTGCCCGACCTTGAGACTGCCCGCGTCGTTGCCGAAGAGATCGGATATCCCGTCATCATCAAGGCCACCGCAGGCGGCGGCGGGCGCGGCATGAAGCTTGCCAAGACGGCCGCCGAGCTCGACAACGCCTTCCGCACGGCCCGGTCAGAAGGCAAGGCCGCTTTCGGCAATGACGAGGTCTATATCGAGAAATACCTTGGCGCGCCGCGCCATATCGAGGTGCAGGTGTTTGGCGACGGCAAGGGCGGAGCGGTCCATCTGGGCGAACGCGACTGTTCCCTGCAGCGCCGCCACCAGAAAGTGTTCGAGGAGGCCCCCGGCCCCGCCATCGACGCCGAAACTCGTGCGCGGATCGGCAAGACCTGTGCCGATGCCATTGCGGCCATCGGTTACGAAGGCGCGGGCACGATCGAGTTCCTCTATGAAAACGGCGAATTCTACTTCATCGAAATGAACACCCGCCTTCAGGTGGAACACCCTGTGACCGAAGGCATCTTCGGCGTCGATCTGGTGCGCGAACAGATCCGCGTGGCAGAAGGGCTGCCGATGTCCTTCACGCAGGAAGATCTGCAAGTGGAAGGCCACTCCATCGAGGTTCGGATCAACGCCGAGAAACTGCCGAACTTTACCCCCTGCCCCGGCAGGATTTCCCAGTTCCACGCCCCTGGCGGGCTTGGTGTGCGCATGGATTCGGCGATCTACACCGGCTATTCGATCCCGACCTATTACGACAGCCTCATCGGCAAGCTCATCGTCCACGGCCGCGACCGGCCCGAGGCGCTGGCGCGTCTGAAACGCGCTTTGGGCGAGCTGATCATCGACGGGGTCGACACCACCATCCCGCTGTTCCACGCGCTCTTGGAGGAAGAGGCCGTTTTGACCGGGGATTACAACATCCACTGGCTGGAAAAATGGCTGGAAACCAATTTGCAGGGCTAAGCGCCCATTTGTTGGGTTGAACAAAGGCCGCCCCAACACGGGCGGCCTTTTTTGTGTACTTCTCATATCGTGCACGGATGGGGCCCGAGATGCACGAATATTGACAGGTGCCAGCACGTAACCAACAATAGAAATTGGAAAAATCTACAAGGGGACTCGTCAATGACGCTTCGCTGGATCGGTATCGCTTTGGTCTCTATCGCTTTCATCCAGGGATGTAGCGGAGCATCCGAACGGCAATCCGCTCTGCAAGATGGAATTCCGCTTGTAAATATCATCCGGGAACCGAGTGGCCGAGAAACCGTACTCACAGGAACAATCCAACCCAGAATGAACTTCACCAGAACCTTTGCGACGCGGAGTGAAACCGGGATCGAATGCACTGGCGAGTTTAGCAATCGCGGCGTCGGGACAGTGAACTGCACAAACGGTTGGAGACTTAACCTGGCGATCCCGACGGACCTATACGGAACCCTCAACGGCAGTTACGTCGAAACGGTAGACGGCATCGGATCGGCGGTTGGTTGGGGCAATCAAGCTGACGCTGACCTGATACGCGGCCTTATGTAAGGGTCCGAAGACCACGTTCGGTGCGCGCTTCACCCGGCATTTGATCCGAGGCTTCAGCTAAGGGCAGCCCCCTCATTCACAGACTGCTACCTCGTCACAACCCTCTGCGAGGAACCGGGTGATGAACGGCTCCATCGCGGCGTCATAGCTGATCGTCACGACGGAGGAGCACATGTATGTGCGGTGCGGCTCCAATTCCTCGGCGAAGGTGCTTTCCTAGCTTGGATCGACGGTCAGCATCTGCTCGGCAGAATAGAGCAGATGATCGACGAAAGCCGCATAGGACGCACCGTTCTGCGACCCCATCAGCGCGCAGGCGTCTGGCGGATCTGCAAGGCCCGGATGGGCTACCGCCAAGGCTAGAGGCGCGCGATAGGCGTCACGAGCCGATTGCGCACGCTGGATCTCGTCCGCCGCGTCGAGTTGCAGTTTGACCCCCACAAGCGCCGCCACCGCAACAAGCGCCGTGACAGCCGCCGCACCGGCTTCGACCACAGCCGTATTTCGCCGAAACCAGCCCATTACGCAGGCATCTGCTGCGTGGCGCAGTGAATACCGCCACCAAGCTCGCCAAGCGGATCGACATTCAGCATGACCACCTCGCGCCCCGGATAGTGGCGCGCCAGCGCCTCTCGTGCGATTTCGTCTGTTTCTTCATCACCGAACTCCGCCGCGATCACCGCGCCATTGCAGACGTAGTAATTGGCGTAGGAGGCCACGAAATCGACGCTGTCCACGCGACGCTCCCAGGGTTCGGGGATCACTTCGACGTCGACCCCGCCGGCAATCAGCGCGTCATGGGTTTCCAGCGCGGCCACGTGGTACGGGTCGCTGTCATCGGGTTCATCGGGCAGGTTGATCAACACCCGGTTGGGCCCGGTAAACCGCGCGAGACTGTCGATATGGTAGTCCGTGATATCCAGCCCACGCACACCCGGCGACCAGATCATTCGCGTGGCGCCATAGGCGGCCAGCAACCGCGCCTCGATCTCTGCACGACTGAGGCCGAGATTGCGATTGTCGATCACCCAACTGCTTTCATGGCCGATAAGCAGCCCGTGTCCGTCATGGTCGACACCCCCGGCCTCGCCTACCAGGCCCGACGGAATGACAGGCAACCCGAGCCGTTCCGCAACACGGGTGGCGATCTGGCTGTCATGAGTATCGACCTGCTTATTGCCCCAGCCATTGAATTGCAGATGGCTGACCACAAGCGATCCGTCCGGGCGACGGGCAAAGAGTGGTCCTGAATCACGGCACCACAGATCCTCCGTCGGAATGTCCCACAGCTCTACCGCGCCGGACACCATGCGCCCGATCCGCGCGTGATGCTCGGAGGCGGCCAGCATCGTAACAGGCTCATACTCTGCAATGGCATTGGCGATATCAGCGATGGCGGCTTGCGTCATCCGCAGGAATTCGGCGTCATCATAGACCTCGCGGCTATTGGGCCATTGCATGAAGCAGCGCTGGTGCGGTGCTTCCTCCGGCGGTACACTCAATCCGGTCTCATTGCTCATTGCAGCCCCGGAAAATCCGGCAACAGCCACGGCCCCCCCGGTTCTTTTCAGAAAATCGCGTCGCAGCATCGTCCAAGACACCTCCTGCACTCAAATACAAGCCATTGGGTCAGTTCATGCATGGCCAAATTGGAAACACAATGTCCGCAAGGCAATTCTGGCATTGTTGTGGCAAGCTGCGCTAGTGTGAACACCTTACCCGGTACCGGACTGCATTTGATATGGCACATGATATTCTGACTCCGCAGCGGCCGGCGCTTACGCCTGATCTTCTGCTGCGCGCCTATGCGGCGGGCATCTTTCCCATGTCCGAGTCGCGCGACGATCCGGATGTGTTCTGGGTCGATCCGCAGATGCGCGGGATTATCCCTCTGAATGGCTTCCATATCTCTCGGTCCCTGGCCCGCAAGATCAGGCGACAGCCTTACCAGATCAAGGTGGACACCGATTTCACCGGAACCGTGGAGGGCTGTGCCGACCGGGCTGAAACCTGGATCAATCCTCGCATATTCGACCTCTATGAGCAGCTGCACCTCGCCGGCTTTGCCCATTCCCTGGAGGTCTGGGACGGCCCGGAATTGGTTGGTGGGGTCTATGGCGTGGCGCTTGGTGCAGCATTCTTTGGAGAAAGCATGTTCTCGCGTCGCAAGGACACCTCCAAGATCGCGCTGGCCTATCTGATCAACCGCCTGCGTTACGGCGGGTTCCAGCTGTTCGACACACAGTTCGTAACCGATCACCTGATCTCGCTCGGGGCGATTGAAATTCCGCGCAGCGATTATCGCAAGCGGTTGGAACGCGCGCTGCACTGGGATGCGGATTTCAAGGCTCAGCCGTCGCTGGTTTCGCCCGAAGATGTGTTGCACCGCAGGACCCAGACGTCATAGCGCGGATGCTCCAACGCTGACAGGGCGGGCGAACTAGCGATCATCCAACCGTCGAACAGCTCTTGCCCCTCCAGATCGGTTATCTGGACATGCGCATAAGCCTCTGATCCAGGCGCGCCTTCGGGGTATCGGCATTCCACAAGACGAACGGCGATCCGTCCAAAGACAACTGTCTGTCCGGTGGCAAGCTCGATATCCGTTGCGCGCCCCACGGACTTGTCCAGCCCACGCAGCAGCGCACCGGGGGCCGTCAGCACCGGCGGGCCGGCATCCACATTGGGATTGGGCTCGATCGTCAGTTCAATGCCTTCCTGTGCAACGGCCATTGCGGGCAGGAACAGGATCAGGGCAAGGGCACGCAGGATCATTCGTCCCCGCCACCTACTGCACGCAGGATCAATGTGGTCAGGCTGACGGCGCTTTGAGTCTCGTAGACTTCGTCGCCGGGGGCCAGATTGAAGGCTGATCCGCCTGGCACTAGCTCCAGGAAATTACCGCCCAATAGCCCCTCAGAGGCGATCACCGCCTGCGTATCATCGGGTATCTCGATGCTGCCCGCGACAGTGAAATCCACATCAGCGCGGAAAGTGACCGGGTTCAGGTCCAGAGCGGTAACAGACCCCACCCGCACACCGGCAAGCCGCACATCCGTACCCACGCCGATTCCGTCAGCCGAACGGAAAGAAGCGCTCAACTGATAGCTATCGCTGGCGGTCTGGAAACCAGTGACCTGCCCGGCATAGACAAAAAAGCCGATGGCCGCCGCCAGAACGACCCCACCAACCAGAACTTCTGTCGCATTCTCGGACATGGATAGCCTCCCGCCTGCGCGCTTATTCGGGGCTCCACGCCTCGTAATCGCGACGTTCGGCAGGCGAGGCCTGACGCAACGACCCAGAAGGTGCATAAGCGCCCATTGTGCCGGTCAGGTTGGGCTGATGCGGCTTTTCCCAAGCCTTGTGTGTCAGAGGACGGTCGGCGGGCGATTCATCATAGGTGTGATGCAACCAGCCATGCCAGTCCGGGTTGACTCGACTGGCCTCTACTTCACCGTTGAAGATAACCCACCGGCGTTTGCCATCGCGCGTCTGATAATAGACATTGCCCTGATCATCCTCGCCCACTTTCTGGCCTTTGCGCCAGGTGAACAGCTGTGTGCCGATGGTCTGGCCATTCCACCAGGTCACCAGACGGTTGAGGAAAGAGAGCATGGGCTGTGCCTCCGGCAAAAAACGCGTTGTGGGACTAATGCCGTATCTGCGCGGCAAGGTCCAGCGCGAAACCCTGCGGACGGGTGTCGCGGGCGGGGATTGGCCGCCCGCGAGATCGGGTCAGGCGACGGCTTTGGAGGCCAGGTGCGCGCGAATATGCGAAGGCACCTGCCGTGCACTCATCGCGCGGGGATAGGGAAGCTCTTCCATCTCCGGCATCTCGCCAAAGAGCGCCTCGAATTCGGCATAGTTGTCGAAGACGCTGCGGCTGACATTGTCGATAAACGTCTCGGCGGGCGCGCCGTTGGCGAGGATGATTTCATGTTCCTCGGTCTCGATGTGATAGACCGTGTAGGAGTCCCCCATCTCGGCCAGTGGCACGCGCGTGATTGTCTCGCCATTCACCAGCGCGCCTGCGTGGCAGATCACCCCATCCACCAGCATCCCGTGGTCGGCGGTCACAGTCAGGTCTGAGTGCGGCAAGCCATTGCCCAAAGACCCAGCGGCGAAGCGCACGGGCATCAGTCGTTCGGCGGGACCGAAGAAGGTGGAGACAGTCTGACGGCCGATCCACTTGACCGGGACAGCAGCGCCATCAGATGAGAGTACGCGATCTCCGATCTTAATGCTTTCAACTGCGCGTTCCCCGCCAGGACTGTTGATTAGTGTGCCCTCGACAAAGCAAGTTTGGAATGCAGCTGTGTTGATATCACCGGGGGTTAGTATTGCAGGTGGCGACACGGGGGCTTGGTCCATCATGACCACCCGGAACTGGAACGGATTGCTGTCGACATAGTCGAAGATCGGCCAGGATTGCCCGTCAATCATGACCTGCCCGACATACGTATACGTAACACCTGAAAGCTGAACGGAGTTTCCTACCGTGAACTCCATATCTGCCTGTAGATCGTTAAGCTCTGCAATGGTGTTTTGCGCTGGAAGAAGAACCGATCCGTTCGAGCCTGCCGGGCTTCCGTAGTCATAAGCCACGGTGTGGGTAATGTCGTAGGTAGCCATTCTATGTCCTTCCCCGGATTAGCTATCTCATTGAGAAAATTCGCATTGCTCAATACGGTGACCAGCATGCGCTACGCCTTTTGCACTTTGTCTATAGAAAAACGAAAACGCCAACCTCACGCGCCAACAGAAGGCGGCATATCCTACAGAAAATCAAGCGACTTTCGGATGAACTAGCTTCTTTTGCACCCACTCTGGCACCTGCCGTGCACTCATCGCGCGGGGATAGGGAAGCTCTTCCATCTCCGGCACCTCGCCAAAGAGCGCCTCGAATTCGGCATAGTTGTCGAACACCCGGCGGCTCACGTTGTCGATAAACGTCTCGGCGGGCGCGCCGTTGGCGAGGATGATCTCGTGTTCCTCGGTCTCGATGTGGTAGACGGTGTAGGTCTCACCCATCTCGGCCAGCGGAACCTGTGTGATCGTCGTGCCATTCACCAAGGCCCCGGCGTGGCAGATGACCCCATCCACCAGCATCCCGTGATCCGCCGTCACCGTAAGGTCGGTATGCGGCAGGCCATCGCCAAGTGAGCCAGCAGCAAAGCGCACAGGCATCAGCCGTTCTGCAGGGCCGAAACGGGTCACGACCGTTTGCCGACCCATCCATTTAACGCGGGCATGGTCGCCTTCCAGCGTCACGACCAGATCACCTGCCTGTAGCTGTTCAACCGGGGTTTCCCCGTCCGGCGTTGAGATCAGGCTGCCCTCTGCAAAGCAAACGATCTGAACGCTGCCAAATCCGCTATGTGTGATGGTCGCTCCGTTGGCTGTCTGGATCGTCGTCGGATTCAGGATGGTCGCGGCGGGATCGTGGATGTTCAGCGTGGCCAATGCGTTGCCATTGGCCGTGATGCTGGACCCTGCAGTTGCGGTGATATTCACCTCATCCGCGCCGATCAGAGCGTTGATCGTGTCATCCCCGTCGCCGGCGTTGATCGTGTCGGCCCCTGCCCCGCCCGTGATCGTGTTGGCCGCCGAGTTCCCTGTGATCGTGTCGTCGCCACTGCCGCCGATCGCATTCTCGATCACCGCGCCATAGGCGATCGACATATTGCCGACGAAGCCACCGATATCGGAGAATGTGCCCTCCGTAAGGTTCAGGGTCTGGGCCGAGGAGTAACCCGACAGATCAATCGTGTCGGTCCCACCACCATCATAGATTGTCAGAAACGGCGTTGTGTTGGCGGTGAAATCATATGCCGTCGAGGCGAGAGTTGAGTTGAAGCCATAGGTGGTGGCACCGGCGTGGAACGAGGTGTCGGCCCCATAAAGCTGATGCAAGGCCAAATAGTCGAAGAGCATGAACGTGTCTGAAAATCCCAACCCGGCAGACGCGCCGGTATTGGTCTCGTCGAAATAGCTCATGATCGTGTATTGATGCGAGTCCTGCATGAACTCCGCATTATTGGCATAGGTGATCGACCCGCCGCCGCCCGCATTATAGGGGCCGGGATGGGCAAGGCCGAGGGCATGGCCAAGTTCGTGCATCAGTGCGAAATGCGCGAAATTGCCGAACGCATAGCTCCCATCCATGCCGCCTGCTTTGTTCAGCCAGACGTCACCGGAAGTGTCCCCCGACGCGGTGTCCGGGCTGCCATCACCCCAGTTGTCAGGATAGAACGCATAGGCTCCGCGCCCGTCACTGAAATTATAGGCACCAAACAAGATCGTGGCGTTGTCAGATGTCCCGCTGCCATCGTCGACCTGGGTCAGGGTCAATCCGGTGATACTCTCGATATAATCCATCGCATCGGTAATTGCCGCGACCTGGCTGGCCGAAACCGCAGCGGAGGTGTTGTTACCAGGATTTGCAGGATCGTCGACCAGCGTGTCACGAATGGCCCAGGTCACGGTCGCCCCGGTGCCGGGAGAGGTGGACCAGGACGCGTTCGGCGACAGCAGCATTCCCGCACCCATCTGCGCATCGTAGCTGGCGGTATCGCCTTCAACCACTGAAACACCATAATCTCCGTCGAAGAGATTGGCTGAGGACTGCACGTCTATGTAGTAGGTGCCGGTTGATCCGGCTGTGAAGGTCACAGTACTGTAATAGTAGCCATTCGGAGAAGAAATGTCATCGTTCGTCTGAATGCTTGTCCCACCGCTGTCGCGGATGGTCAGCAGCGGGTCGCGCAGGTTGTCGGTCAGTGCACCGGTGCCAGCGAGGGCGATCGTATATTCCTGACCCGCAGTCAGCTCGACTGCAATCCAGTCCGAGATATCACCACCCCCACTAATGGACCCGTGATAGTAATCCCCGACTTCCATCGATGCCGTTGTACTGGTGCTTGCGGCTGCATCGGCCGCCTCGGTAAACGTGTTGCCAAGCGCCAGAACAGAGGAACTGCCACCATCGCCGCCACCGGTCAGACCTGAAAAAGTACACCCGTCCTGCGTGTTGTTAAGGGTAAAAAAAATCGCAAGCAATACACATGTCTTAAAAAACCTCCCGATTAGTCTTCGCCTGCCGGCGCGTCTTGATGTTCTGTTGGCTCAGCATCTGTTCCGCACAAACGAAGAACCTGTTCTTGCGCAAGGCGCAGGGCCTCGGCGTTTTCCTGATCTGAGATGAGAGGGCTGCCCTGAAGGGCTTCATGCAGGCGCGCCATTGCTTCGTCGCAGGTTTCCGCTTCGAATGGGCGCAAAGGATCAGCGGGCAAAGCCTGGGACGAAGGCGCAGACATCACGAACACCAGCGCAAGGGCAGTGACGGCGCGTGGCACCCCAAGCCCTTGTCCGATCTTGCGGATTGACCCAAACGGGGCCGAACCGGTGATATCTGTTTTCCTGCCCAATGCCCGACGCATACAATCACGCTTTACCCTCATCCGCTCTTTCGGCCTGACCCCTGATGCGAGCAGCAATGGCCAAATACACAACTATCTTCGTGTCAGGCCGCAATGCAGCCTGATCCGGCTTTGTTGTTTTCCGGAGAGGTTAGCAACAAGATCCGCCCCTGTCGCCCAAAAATGATTAACGCTAGGCTTCTGGCAGAAAACTGGCGGTACAGGCACCTTGGCCTGCACAAGAAATCAGCAAGCCAGGGACATCCGGCATCGACGCAGGATCGCCTCGGGCACCTGCCGCGCGCTCATCGCTCGCGGATAAGGCAGTTCTTCCATTTCTGGCACATCCCCATAAAGCGCCACGAACTCAGCGTAGTTGTCGAACACCCGTCGGCTGACATTGTCGATGAAGGTCTCAGCAGGCGCACCGTTGGCCAGGATGATTTCGTGGTCCTCGGTCTCGATATGATAAACCGTGTAGCTCTCACCCATATCGGCCAAAGGCACTCGCGTGATGGTCGTCCCGTTCACCAAGGCCCCGGCATGGCAGATGATACCATCGACCAGCATCCCATGATCTGCGGTGACGGTCAGGTCAGTGTACGGCATACCATCCCCCAAAGACCCGGCAGCAAAGCGCACGGGCATCAGCCGTTCAGCAGGGCCAAAGCGGGTGAAGACAGTCTGGCGGCCGATCCACTTGATGGGAACTGAGGTCGAGCCCGACGTGAGCACCCGATCTCCGATTGCGAGCGTTTCAACGGCGCGATCACCCGTCGTGGTGGAGATCCGTGTGCCTGCAAGGAAGCACAAAGCAAAGGGCGAAGCCGAGCTTCCAACGTTCGCGAGCGCACCGTTGTTCGACAGCACGCGCACCAGGCCACCACCGGGAGGTTGGATTACTGGATCGCCATCGGTGGTTATCCCAAGAACTACATATGTTCCCCCATCCCAGAAAACATTGTCACCTACCGCGACGGTTCCATCGTTTGGATCAGTATCCAGTTCAGAGATATCGGCCGTATTATCGAGACGAAATCCAAGCGTCAAAGTTCCACCAACAACCCCGCTACTCACGAGATAGGAATACGCATAAGATGCTGCAGCCATTTACCCCTCACTAAATACAAAGAAAGACAGACATATCGTATGCAGCTATTAAATATTTGGCAAGAGCTTGATTTGTTAACTATTATTAATGAAACACGCTAAAAAAGCCACCAGTTGATTGGGGGCAAGGGCTAAATACGAATGCGCCATTCATTAAAGTATTTTGACAACTCCAATTGTGATCAAAAAAATATCTCCGATTGATTTTTGTCTCTCTAACAACCGGTTAGTGGCAAAGCCGCTCAGTCACTTGCCGGGACAACTGCCTTGACTTCAGGGCATTCGCATCCGCGCGTGAACCCGCAGTGGCAGGCGATCTTGTCTTGCCGGGAAGAAGACCCACGAAGACACCGCTAATTCAGCAAAGGGCAAAATATGTGCGCATCGAAAAAAACGCCCCGGACAAGACAGGTCTTCGTCCGGGGCGCTGGCCTGTCGAGCTGGTGGCTCGACAAGGGAGGATCGTCAAATCAGGCCGCAAGTGCCGTTGCAGTTGCCGTGTATCCGAGGCCAAGATCGCGGGCGACGGCCTCGTAGGTCACTTGATGGTTCCAGACATTCAGGCCATTGGCCAAATGCGGGTCACGGGCCAGCGCCTCTTTCCAGCCGAGATTCGCAATGCGAAGGGCATGCGGCAAGGTCACGTTGTTCAGCGCATAGGTCGAGGTGCGCGCAACGCCACCGGGCATGTTAGCCACGCAGTAATGCACGATCCCGTCCACGGTGTAGATCGGATCGGCATGGGTGGTGGCCTTCGACGTCTCAAAGCATCCGCCCTGATCAATCGCCACATCCACCATCACCGCACCGGGCTTCATGGTAGACAACATCGCGCGGGTCACCAGCTTGGGCGCTGCGGCGCCAGGCACAAGAACCGCGCCAATGACCAGATCGGCCTCGGCCACGCATTCCGCGAGGTTGGCGAGGTTCGAGAACCGGGTTTTCGCAGAGGACTCGAAATGGATTGCCAGGCGTTCCAGCACGTCGGGGCTGCGGTCGAGGATGGTCACGTCAGCGCCCAATCCCACGGCCATCTGTGCGGCGTTAAAGCCAACCACACCACCGCCGATCACGGCGACCTTCGCAGGCACCACGCCCGGCACGCCACCAAGCAGAACACCACGACCGCCATGGGATTTTTCCAGCGCCGTTGCACCCGCCTGGATCGACATCCGGCCAGCAACCTGGCTCATCGGTTTCAGCAGCGGCAGCCCCCCGCCCGCACCCGTGACGGTTTCATAAGCGATGCAGGTCGCGCCAGAGGCGATCAGGTCCTTCGTCTGTTCCGGATCGGGTGCCAGGTGCAGATAAGTGTAAAGGATCTGGCCCTCGCGCAGCATGGCGCGCTCACCGGCCTGCGGCTCCTTGACCTTTACGACCATGTCGGCCTTGGCGAAGATTTCTTCAGGAGTATCGACGATGGCAGCCCCCGCGGCGACATAGTCTTCGTCCATCGCCCCTATGCCGGACCCAGCGCTGGTCTCGATCAGGACCGTGTGGCCGTGGGCCACCAACTCACCCGCGCTTTCCGGCGTCAAACCGACACGGTATTCGTGGTTTTTGATTTCCTTGGGACACCCGACGATCATGATGACCTCCTCAAACGCGGCGTTTCCTTTGCGTCAGAATACGCGCGCATCACTGCAATTTTCTTGATTTTTTCCCGAATAATTACGAATACTGCGTCACGATCTTGCGCCAAGTTGGGAAAAATCGAAAAAAAATGGATAGCACGGATACCCGCATCCTGCGCGCCCTTCAGCGCGATTCGAGCCGTCCTGTGGCGGAACTCGCCAATGAGCTGAACCTTTCGGCCTCTGCCTGCCACCGACGGATCAAGGCGTTGGAGGCCTCTGGCATCATCTCGGGATATTCCGCCCGGCTCAGCCGTAGAAAGATGGGGTTCAGCCTGCTGGTCTTCGTCGAGATCACCCTGCGCAGCCAGGAACGCAGCGTGCTGGACGGGTTCGAAGCCGCTGTCCGCGCCTCGCCAGACATTCTTGAATGCCACCTGACCAGCGGCCAGGCCGACTATACCCTGCGCGTCGTCGCCCGTGACATGGATGACTATGACCGCATCCATCGTGACTGTCTGGCCGCTCTGCCCGATGTGTCTTCCATGCACACCACTTTCGCCCTGCGACCCATCAAATTCTGGCAAGGATACCCTGTGCGCTAGTATCTTGGGGCTTTGCCTCGGCTCAAGGGCCGGTTAGGGTCGGGCCGGTTTGGTCAAACGCAGGGGGGCGAGTATCATGCAGGTCGTCTTTCACATAGGGGCCCCGTGCACCGACGACGACAGGCTGATCCGGTCCCTTCTGAAGAACCGGGAGAGCCTGGCCAAGCAGGGTATCGCGGTGCCAACCCCGGCGCTCTATCGCGATGTGCTGAAAGATACGCTGCGGGCCCTCGATGGCGCCCCGGCCCCCGAGGAATTGCAACGCAATATCCTCGACTCCGCCAAAATCCCCGAAGGCACGGAACGGATCATCTTCTCCGACCCGCGCATGGTCTCGATCAACCGGCTGGTGGTGATCGGGGCGCAGATCTGGCCGATGATCGAACGGGTGTCGCGCAGCTTGCGCAATGTCTTTCCATCCGCGCGGGTGGAATTCATGCTCGGGATGCGCGACCCGGCCACCCTGATCCCGGCGCTGTTCAAGACATCGCGATTTCGCCAGTTCGAAGAATTCACGGAAGATATGCAACCCCACGCACTGGCGTGGTCCGAGATGCTGGCCAGGATGCGCGCGGCGGTGCCCGATTGCCCGGTCTCGGTCTGGTGCAACGAGGACACGCCGCTGATCTGGGGCGAGGTCATGCGAGAACTGGCAGGCTGCGATCCGCTCGCCCCCCTTAAGGGTGTCGATGATCTGATCGAAGATCTGATGGATCCCGCCGGCTTCCGCCGAATGCAGCGCTACCTGTCCGAAAATCCGCCCGAGAACGAGATGCTGCGCCGACGGATCGTGGCCGCTTTCCTGGACAAATACGCGCTTGACGACGCGCTGGAGGAAGAGCTCGACACGCCGGGCTGGTCCGCCGAGATGCTCGACGACATGACATCCTCCTATGAAGAAGACATGGATGAAGTGGCGCACATTCCCGGCGTCACCTTGATCACGCCCTGATCCCTTCTTCTTGACCCAAATACTCCCGTCGGAGGCATCCTGCACCCGCCACCAGCTATGCAGCTCAGACAGGCAGACCGAACCTCAGTCACGCATCCGTGGCAACGCGGCCCGAGGAGGGCGCCAGAGGCGCCTGACGAGGGCCGCTTGCGGGTCGACGCCGAAGGCGGCGAAATCACCGCATACCGAGCGCTTCCTTGTACATCTCCATCACCGCCTCTTCCTCGGCGATATCGTCGGGTTCACGCTTGCGCAGCGCGATCACCTTGCGCATGACCTTGGTGTCATAGCCCCGCCCCTTGGCTTCGGCCATCACTTCCTTGATCTGGTCGGCGATGTCCTTCTTTTCCATCTCCAGACGCTCCACCCGCTCAATGAACTGGCGCAGTTCGTCTGCGGTCACGCGGTAGCTGTCGGGGGGGGAATTCGTGTCTTCCATCGGGCCTGCCTCTCATTGCCGGATCTCACCAGAGCCCCGGTCTAGCTCCCCTGCCCGTCCCCCGCAAGACTTGCTAAGCGCGGCGCGCTCGGCTAGGCGGAGTTGGGAGACCCAGGGAAGGAATGTGCAGATGGAATGGCTGGTTTGGCTCGGTGCGGCGCTGACGGCAGTGGGGCTCATAATCATAGCCTATTGCATCGCTTCGGCGTTCCGGGTGCGCAGAGCCAACCTGCCCGATGTGGAAACCCGCGCGCGGCTCCAGCGCATCGTCTATTTCAACATGGGTGCGCTGCTGATTTCCGCGCTTGGTCTCATGTCCGTCGTGATGGGCGTGCTTCTGGCCTGAGGAAGCAGGCCGGACATTCCGGTCAATCCAGCCGTGCCGCACCCAGGATCTGACCGGGCCCCGCCAGTTGGACAATTGCCACGATCGGCAAGGGCGAATTGTCCACCAATTGCAGCTCGTAGGGCTCTGCCCCGGACCAGTCACCGACCCGCATCCATTCGGTGACGATGTTGCTGTATTCCACCGTGCGGCCAGCATTTTCACCGCGACGGATCTCGACCGTCTCTCGGGGAAGATAGCGCACCACCTGAACCACCATTCCCGGCTCATCCAGTGCCATGGAGGCAACCGCCTGCAAGACGATCCCACCCTCAACACGCGTGAGGCTCACCTCGACCGGGTAGTCGACCGTCCGATATTGGGCGATCAGATCGGCCACATCCATCGGTTCGTATCCCACGACCCGTTCCACCCCGCCAACGATCATCTGCGGCGTGTAGACCATGCGCTGGCCGGCATGGTGGGCATAGGCGTGCTGGCGGCGGGTGAACTGGCCCGAGGCAAAGGTATCGGCCCATCCGATGTAGTCCCAGTAATCCACATGCAGCGCCAGCGCGATAACGTCCTCCCTGCCCGCCAGCTGCGTCAGCAGCTCATCAGCGGGCGGACAGGCAGAGCAGCCCTGAGACGTGAACAGTTCGACCACAACCGGACTGTCGGCCCAGGTTGCGGGGGCGGACGCAGTCAGCGCAAGCAGACCGAGAGCAATGGAGGCGATGGTATTCCGCATGATGGCCGTGAGTGTTCCCTAAAGTCCCCTGACAGGTAATGAACCCGGTCCCGGGACGCCAATCAAGCCTTTGCGAGCTTGCGTTACAGCCAGCGCCGGGTTTGTTGAAGATAACGCCGCGCCTCCAGCCCGAAGGTTTCAACAAGCCCATCCTCTTCGGGAATGATGAAACGCAAGGTCAGGACCGACACGAACACCCCCGGCAGCAGGATTGGGCTCAGCACCCCCAGCCAAAGCACATAGCCCGTCAGCATCGCGACCATCGCCAGATAAATCGGATTGCGCGACCACCGGTACGGGCCTTCCACGATCAGCGCCTTGGGGGTGTGATGCGGCTCGATCGGGGTTTTCTTGCGCCAGAACCAGATCGCTGACCAGCCAATCAGCGCCAACCCGCCCGCGATCATCAGCAGGCCAACACCCCGGAACAGCGGCCCGAAGGCAACCACCAGCGGCAATTCCCGCGCCAACAGCCACGCCGCCGCACAGAACCCCGCGAACCAGATCGGCGGCCAGTCGGGAAAGCCCTTGAACATCGCGCGCCTACCCTTCCGCGAATATCGACAGGTCGAGCGGCAACCCGGTTCCCAGCCAGATACCATGATCGCGATGATCGGACAGTTCGTCGCCGCTTTCGGGATGGGCAAAGACAATCAGCCCTTCGCGGTGCATTGCAAGCCAGGGCGGCAATTGTGCGAACTGGCCCGGGGTCGCCGCCAGCTGACAGGACCATCGCGGATGTGGGCCGACGCATTTTTCATGCACCCGCCCCATGATCACGCCAAACCGGTCGCGGGCCGCCTCGCACAACGCACGGGCCTGATCGACCGTTTCCGCGTCGAAATAGATATGGGCGTGGTAGCCAGTGATCCGGTCGGTTTTACTCATGTCAGCCCGCCCGGCAGCGAAAAGCGCAGTGACAGGCAGGACAACCCGCCATCGAGCAATGCGGCCTGTGTGGTGGGCAGTTCCACAACCTGGTAACCGGCGGCGTCCAGCCGCTCTGCCGTGCGCGGGTGCCCGGCGCTTAGGAACACCGGGTCGTTGAAGCGGATCGCATTGGCCGCCGCGTTTTCCAGCTCAGCCGTTTCAATGACGCGGTAGCCGTTGAAACAGCCTGTCGCCGCCAGCTTGGGCGTGGCGAGGATTGTTTCGGCGTCCAGAAGGCTGCTTTCAGTCTTGAGATGCAGGATGTCGGCGGGCGTCTCCACAAGACGCAACTTATAGCCCAGATCCTCGACCAGTGGGCGCAGCGCATCGACGCCCGCCCGATCCGTCCGCGCCGACAGCCCCACCATCACTTCTGTATCGGAACACAGGATATCGCCGCCATCGACAAAGCCGGTGCCGGGCAGGTCGTGCAACTCGGGGAACAGCCCCTCCAACACCGGCTTCAAAGCCGCCGCCTCCCCAAGCCGTGTCGGCGTCCCGGGGCGCAGCACGATGGCGACGCCCTTAAGGCACAAAGCGGGGTCTTCGATGAAACAACTGTCGGGGAACTCTTCCAATGGTTCCAGCACCGTGACCATCGCACCTGCATGGCGCAGGGCATCCATGTAGACCGAATGCTCGGCATCAAAAAGATCGGGGTCAGGCGCGCCCATATCGACGGCGCGCAACCCTTGCGTCACAGACCGTGCGGGTCGGCGGCACAGGGCATGTGTAAAGCGGAAGGAATGATTGATCATGGCGGCCAATGTGCCGCCAAACCCGGACATGTGCCAGCAGAAAAGGCGCGCCTTATGCTGCGGATCGCCCGGCCAGCCTTGCCTTGATATGCGCCGGAACCTGCCGCGCGCTCATCGCGCGGGGGTAAGGCAGTTCCTCCATCTCGGACACATCGCCATAAAGCGCTTCGAACTCTGCGTAGTTGTCGAAGACGCGGCGGCTCACATTGTCGATGAAGGTCTCGGCGGGCGCGCCATTGGCGAGGATGATTTCGTGTTCTTCGGTCTCAACATGGTAAACGGTATAGCTCTGCCCCAATTGCGTCAGAGGAACCCGCCAAATCGTGCTTCCGTTCACCAACGCCCCGGCGTGGCAGATGACGCCATCCACCAGCATCCCATGATCTGCCGTCACCATCAGGTCGGTGCGCAGCCGCACATCTCCAAGAGCCCCCGCCGCGATCCGTACCGGGCGCAGCCGCGCCGCGGGCGCGAAGCGCGGAAACAGGGTCTGCTGCCCGATCCAGCGCACCGGAACAGCCCGGCCATCGGCAGTCAGCACGTCCTCACCGATGTGCAGCGCCTCGACCGCTGTCTCCCCGCTCGGGGTCGAGATCATGGTCCCTTCAGCGAAACAGAAGGCAAAACTCGCCCCGGCGTTGATCGCAGGCAAGGTCGATGGAAAGGTGATCGGTTCGGGATAAGGGTTTAAGACACGGTATCCGCTCGCCGCCTGGAAGACCGGCAGAACCACGTTTTGAAGCAGCGAGTTGACCATGATGACGGTGCCGACGAATGCGCCGAATTCCGTGGGCGAGAACCCACCCCAATTTCCGCCGGTGTCGGTGTCCCCCGTCTCGAACTGTCCGTCTCCGTCCTCATCCGGAATCCATCCAAGTGCGGCGGAATATTCAAGAAAGCTGCCCGTCAGGCTGAACAACGCGTGTTCGAAATTGTCTGACGTCAGCGCCTATGGGACAGATTTGAGGTTTTCGTAACGGAGGTTTTCTGGTTCATCGCAGCCAAT
>NZ_JBPBBA010000057.1:0-18033 GCF_050896395.1 Nioella aestuarii
GCAGCGGCGGCGGGGGCAGCCGCCGCTGCCGCAGCTGCCGGTCCGTCCGCCGATATGGTCGCGCGGATGTATGAGGGTCGCGAATATGAGGAAATCAAGCTCGACGGGATGCGCAAGACCATCGCCGCGCGGCTTACCGAGGCCAAGCAGACGATCCCGCATTTCTACTTGCGCCGCGACATCAAGCTCGATGCGCTGCTCAAGTTCCGCAGCCAGCTCAACAAGCAGCTGGAAGCGCGCGGTGTGAAACTGTCGGTCAACGATTTCATCATCAAGGCCGTCGCCAATGCCTTGCAGCAGGTGCCTGCCTGTAACGCGGTCTGGGCCGGGGATCGGGTGCTGCAGCTGAAACCATCGGATGTGGCCGTTGCGGTCGCCATCGAAGGCGGGCTGTTCACGCCAGTTCTGAAAGACGCCGACATGAAATCGCTCTCGGCCCTGTCCTCCGAGATGAAAGACCTCGCCAAACGGGCCCGCGAGCGCAAGCTGGCGCCGACCGAATACCAGGGCGGCACCTTCGCAATCTCCAACCTCGGCATGTTCGGCATCGATAACTTCGACGCCATCGTGAACCCGCCACATGCAGGCATCCTGGCCGTAGGGACGGGCGTGAAAAAGCCGGTCGTGGGTGAGGATGGTGAACTCACCGTCGCGACCGTGATGTCGGTCACCATGTCGGTGGATCACCGGGTCATCGACGGCGCGCTTGGGGCGGAATTGCTGAAAGCCATCGTCGAGAATCTTGAGAACCCGATGACCATGCTGGCGTAAGGCGCGGCATCAGTGAACAAGAAAGGGCGGCCAGTGGTGCCGCCCTTTTCCATTCGGAATTTCGCCGCCTTCGGCGTCGATCCGGAAGCGCCCCTCCTCGGGCCCCTTCGGGGCCGTCGTCGGGCCGCGTTGCCACGGATTTGTGGCCCGCTTATGTGACAGAGATCCCACGAAACTAAGGCTTTGACAGGTTGGATGCCTCCGGCGGGAGTATTTGGGCAAAGAAGAAGGGATTAGCCCATCTGGTAGCCGGGGGTGGAGCGCATCAGGGCAAGCTCATCTTCTGTCATCTCGCTTTCGACGCCCTCGAATAGCGGGGTGGAGAGATAGCGTTCACCGGTATCGGGCAGCATGCAGAGAATGCGCGCGCCTTTGGGCGCGGTTTTCGCGACCTCAAGCGCCACGGCAAAGGTAGAACCGCCGGAGATACCGGTGAAGATACCCTCTTGCGTAGCCAGCGCCTTTGACGCGGCAATACCATCGGGGCCTGCCACGGGGATCAGCTCATCATATCCCTTTGAATCAATCGCTTCCTGCAAAACCAGTGGAATGAAATCCGGGGTCCAGCCCTGTATGGGATGCGGGTTGAAAGCGGGGTGGCTTTCGGCGGGTTCGCCATCCGCGGTCCGCGTCTGCGCATGGCCCGAACCGAGCAGCGCCGCATTTGCGGGTTCGGTCAGGATGATTTTCGTATCTGGGCTTTCCCTGCGAAGAACACGCGCCACCCCCGAAACGGTGCCACCGGTGCCATAGCCCGAGACGAAGTAGTCGGGGCCCGTGCCGCCGAAATCCGCAATGATCTCGCGCGCGGTCGTGGCCTCGTGGATATCGGCATTGGCCTCCGTCTCGAACTGGCGGGCAAAGAACCAGCCATTGGCTTCGGCCAGTTCCTTGGCCTTCTGGTACATGCCAAAGCCCTTCTGCTCCTTTGGCGTCAGCACCACCTTGGCGCCCAGGAAGCGCATCAGGCGGCGGCGCTCGACCGAGAAGGTTTCGACCATGGTAATGACCAGCGGATAGCCCTTGGCAGCACAGACCATCGCCAATCCGATGCCGGTGTTGCCGCTGGTCGCCTCGACAACCGTCTGACCGGGCTTCAGCGCACCGGATGTCTCCGCCGCTTCGATGATGTTCAGCGCCAGCCGGTCCTTGACGGACCCGCCGGGATTGAAGGCTTCGGCCTTCACATAAAGCTCCACACCTTCAGGCGCGAGCCGGTTGATCCGGATTACCGGCGTGTCGCCCACTGTGTCGAGAATACTGTCATAGAGGCGCCCGCGCCCCTCAGTCTGCCGTGTCATGTGCTGTCCTCCCCTAAATGCCGTTGGGATCAACCTAGGCGGGAACGGCGCTTTGGACAATTCACGAGGATGCAAAAAAAACGCAAATACCCTGTTGACTTTTGTTTGTGTATTATTTACACATATAGATATTGAATGACCTGACACTCACCACCAACCCTTAACTTAACCTCTACCAGACCTAACCCTTTTCCTCCTCCCTTTTCCCTCCCTCCCTGTTGGACTGCCCGTGAAGCCCCTGGTTTCACGGGCTTTTTTTCACCAACAGAAAAAGCCCGCGCCATGTGCGGCACGGGCCCTGTGGAACCTGGATATGACGCGATGTCAGCCCTTGCCGCCGCAGCCCTGAACCATCTGGTCCATTGACAGGGACGGCTGATCGCATCCGGCCTCTCCCACGATTTTCGCGGGCACACCGGCCACAGTCTTGCAGGGGGGCACTTCGGCCAACACCACCGAGCCTGCCGCCACTCGGCTGCAATTGCCCACCTTGATATTGCCCAGAACCTTGGCACCTGCCCCAATCAACACGCCGTCGCCAATCTTTGGATGGCGGTCTTCCTCTTCCTTGCCGGTGCCGCCAAGCGTCACGGAATGCAGCATCGACACATTGTCGCCCACAACGGCGGTTTCGCCGATCACGATGGAATGGGCGTGGTCGATCATGATGCCCTTGCCGATGCGCGCGGCCGGGTGAATATCCACACCGAACATCTCGCTGATGCGCATCTGGATCATGTAGGACAGATCCTTGCGGCCCTGCTGCCACAGCCAGTGTCCGACCCGGTAAGCCTGAACCGCTTGAAATCCCTTGAAGAACAGCAAGGGCTGGATAAAGCGATGGCAGGCCGGGTCACGGTCATAGACTGCCACGATATCGGCCCGTGCAGCCGCCCCAAGGGATGAGTCGGACCGATAGGCTTCGTCCGCGATTTCGCGGATCAGCTGTTCCGACATCTCACCCGAGGCCAGCTTTTGCGCGATGCGATAGGCCAGCGCCGCCTCCAACGTGGCGTGATGCAGGATACAGCCATGCACAAGGCCGCCCAAAAGCGGTTCATCGCGCACCGCTTCCGTGGCTTCGTGGGTGATGCGGCTCCAGACCGGGTCAAGCTCGGCCAGATGGGTGCGGGTCTTTGCCATGGCGGCCTCCTGCGGTCACATGCCCCTTTCTACCGCAAATAGGCCCTGACGTCCAAGTTGAAACCCCTGATCGCACGGATCACGTTTTGTTATACCGCGTCGGGGATGGCCAAGCTCACGTAATGCGCCACCAGTTTCACTGTCCCGCCTGCGAAATCGCCGCCATTGCCGGTTAGTCTCAGTTCCGTATCGGCCCAGACAATAAAGGGGTTTGCAGGGCCTCTGATCCAGGAATTCAGCGCCATGCCCAACCCGTTGCCATAGCGGTCATCCGAGGTTGCATCGCCCAAACGCCAATCAGTCAGCGCCCCGGTGATGGCGTCGGTCACGCGGCCGGTGACACCCAAAACGATGGACCGCGCAGGAAAGAAAAGCCCCGAAGACACGGTTGCGCCCGCCCCGATGACGACATCAGCCTCCACGCTTTGCACTGCGATTCCCCCGCCCCCGGGCGACAGGGTCATTCCGCCCGCGCGCCAGGTGCTGCCGTCATGAAGATCACAACTGCCTGCATCATCCACGAAAGCACGCCAGCCACGCTGAGGCGCAAAAAAGGCCCATCCGCCACCCGAATATTGAGCGATCTCGCCCTCGTGGCCTGCCCAGTCATTCACCGCGCCGGGTGGCACGCCAAAGCATTCGCCCTCCAGCACCGCACCGGGCGGCATCGTCAGGCTGCGCGACCGCAGGCGCAATTGCACCACCCCATCGAGCCGCGTCAGAGCCTCGTTCACCGTCACATGTTTCTGCGCCTGGCTGGCGGCCAGCAGAGGTAAGGTCAGGTTCGTCGTGTCAGTCATTGATCTCTATCCTTGCAAAGGGCCCGGGTCCGAACCGCGCAGAAACTTGCGCGATTTCAATCGTGTATGGCAGGGTGACGGTGTCAGAGGCCTGCATGTCATCGCTATAGGTGAAGGCCGGTGAGCCTATCTCCACCTCTCGTTTCACGCCGCCCGCATCACGGATGCGCAGCAGATAGGCCTCGCTGTCCTCGCCCAGCGGCACCTCGGTGCCTTGCCAGCTGTCGCCGTCGATCCGCGTGCGGCGGATCCAGCTGATCTCGCGATCCATGCCGGTCTTTTGCGCGCGCAGATGTGCGGGGGCAAAGGGGCGCAGCCCTACCCCGTCGAAGGCCAGCACCTGATGGTCATAGACCGGGTGATCATAGGAACGCCCTGCGGGCCCGACGCGGTAATGCCGTTCCAGTCCTCGCGCCGAAATCGGCAGCTCGATCTGCCCCGGGCGCCCGTCAAGAAGCACAAAAAGCGAGCCAACAGGCCAGTCATCGGGCATGATCCCATCAGAACCCGCCTGCCCCCTCAGGCGCAGGGTGATGTCCCAAAGATCCTCACCCACCAGCGTGGCACTGGCGAACTGGATCACCTCCCAATTCCCCCCGCTGCCATCGCCCACGGCGGCTGCATTTGCGCCGTTCAAAACGTCCTCCATACTGGCGGAGCTGAGGCTTCCGGTACTCATCCTGACGCGCATGGCAGGGCCACGGTCCCATAGGCCTGGCGTGGCGCGGAAAAGTGGCGTTTCCAGAACGCCCACGGCAGACACCACATCGACCAGCGTGTTCAGCGAATAGCCACTGTCAGAGGTCGAACTGTAAACCGCCACCGATCCTGGCCAGGGCTTTGCCGCGACGGCCAGGTGGGGGGCGTGTTCCACCTCGTCGCCAGTCAATAGCGGCAGGTCCATAAATACTGGGCTCACAGGCAGCGGCGGCACGAAGGGTTCCAGGCTCACCGCCTCATCAACCGTGTCTGACGGTTCGTAGATTTCCGCCTCGGACCGCACTGCATCGACCTTGCGCGCGCCCGTGTCATCCAGCTTGTCGATCCTCCACGTAGACCCATCCGCCATCTCGAAGACCGACCCCGCCCCCAGGTCCCGGCGTGAAGGTGGCAGGGCAAAGCTGATCGTATCGCGCGCCACCTGCGCCTCGGCCAGCCAGCGTTCGGTGATGCCACGTCCCTCAGCTCCGGTCAGCACCAATGGCAATTCGCTTTGGCTGATCGTGTCAGCCCCGTCATCGGGGAACACCGCCTCGGCCACGCGCGCCTCGAACTGACCCGCCGCTTCCACATGTGTCAGGCGCACCCTCCCCACCTTGTCAGCTTCCGGCAAGCGGGTCCGCAAAGGCGCCGACGCGCCATCCTCATCCACGGCCATCGAATCTTCGATCACGATCGCATCAGGCAGCCCGCTGCGCGACCGGAAGACCAGCGTGCCGTCGCGCTCCACTGCCTCGAACCCATAGGCTAGCATCAGAGGCTGCAACCGCGCCCGCCCGCTTTCCACGTCCGAGGACATGGCGCCGCGCACAAAGCCGTAAAGCCCCGACACATCGTATTCCGTGATCCCCGACTCTTCACAGATCGCGGCCACAACATCCGCCAAGGGCTCGGCCCCCATGCGGCCCGAAATCCAGTGCCCACGCGCGTGGTTTTCCCCGTCCGACCACACGCCCAGCGTATTGGGAAAGGCCGGCCAGGGCCGCGCATCCCAGGCCCAGACATAGGCATGATCCATGTCCAGCATCGGGCCTCCATAGACTTCGGATACCGGGTTATGCGCCGGATCCAGCCAATAGCTCGTCATCGCGCGCAGATATTGCATTTGGATCAGGTCATCCCGTCGCCCGTTCGAATAGTATGGCAGCCCAGATTCCGACGATTTCGGGTCAAGGAACTTGTTGGGCTGGTTGGTACCCTTGTCGACCGCGGCGCACCCAAGCTCCGTAAAGCGGATGGGTTTCGATATTGGGATCCAGTCCGTCGTCATCTGCTCATCGATCAGCGCGATCTCCGAGATCAGCAGATCGCTGGCATTTCCGCCGGCCCGGTTATCAACAAGGTACAGGTTGACGGATTCTTGCGACGGGGTGAACGAGATAGACACCTCTTCCCAGCTATCCCCCGCCGTGAAACTCTTGCGGTGATCAGAGCCATCGAAATAGTTCACACTGCTCGTCTGCAACGCCCCAGTCGTAGACTTGACGAGGAACCGGAGCCGATAGGCCTTGGTGACATCAAGAAGCCGGGCCGCGAACACATATGACAGGGAACTGAACAGCTCCAGCCGCGCGGCAAGGCGACCGGACTCGTTTTGTGAAAAACCATTGGTGATCTGACCATTGATTGCACTGAAATTCTGGGCAACTTCCGTTCCGACCCCGAGCGCATCCCCCTCGACCCCGTCGATCCGATCCCGATGTGGCTCGCTCCACCAAGTGCGGAAATCCTTGTAGCGATAGATCCAGTCTTTCTCCAGCAACCCATCCGTGATCGGCGCGCGCAACTGTGCGTCGCGGGCCTCAGCGCTCGGATAGTACCAGTTGAATCCCTCGCCGCCTTCGATATTGGCTTGCAGATAGTTCAGCTCATAGATCGACCGCCACCCGATATCCGCGTGATCACGTCCATCGCGCCAATCAGACAGCGGCATGTAGTTGTCGATGCCGATGAAATCGATATTGGCGTCCGCCCAAAGCGGATCCAGGTGGAAATAGACATCCCCTGATCCGTCCTGCGGGTGATATCCGAAATATTCCGACCAATCTGCCGCATAAGACAACTTTGCATCGGGCAGCAGGACGCGCACCTCGGCAGCCAGCGCGATAAGCGCGTCAACTGCGGGAAAACCAGTCGCGCCGCGTAACTGCGTCAGGCTGCGCATCTCGGAACCGATGCAAAAGCTTTCCACCTCGCCCGCCGCCGCGCAAAGAGCGGCCGAATGCAGAATGAACCGGCGATAGCTCCACTCCGCCGGACCGGAATAGCTGACCGAACCGGGCGAGACAATGAAATCAGATGCGCTGGCGGTGCCGAAGAACGCCGAAACCTCGACCTCCGCCGCAGCCGTCCCGTCAGGTGACACCGCCACCCCCGGCGCCTTTTCCCCCGTGATCCGGCCGCGCCAGGGCAAGGCCGGCTGGTCCCCGGTCAGTGCCCAAGGGTCGGGCTTGCCACTGCCCTCAAGAATTTCCATCAACAGAAAGGGATAGAACATCACCTCCTGCCCGGCATCGTTCAGCGCCTCGATGGCCTCGATCACCGATTGATCCGTTGGCGTTCCTCCATAGATCGCACGACCCTCTACCTGGGCCAGCAATTCGGCGCTGTTGCGCGTCAATCCTGCGACGGTCCAGGGCATTTCGGCCCCGTCAGCCTGCTGCTGTTCCACCTTCGGCTTGACGCTGCACTGTCCCGCACGCAGATCATCCCCGAACCAGCTGACAATCAGCGACACGGCCCCGCAATTTGGCAGCTCCCCATCCAGCGCCTCCAGCGAGACCACGAAATCCGCCACACCTGCCGCCGTGTTCACATTGGCGCTTTCCGAGCGGCCAAAGCCTTGCGACAGGCTGACGGGCGTCGTTGCCAGCGCATATTCCCCGGTGCCCGGCATCATCGCGACCGCACGGATCGCCTCGGAGGGTTGTGGCGGGCTATCCAGATGCTCGGGCCGCGCCGGGCGGAAGACCTCGAAGCTCAGCTGAGGCAGGCGGTTGCCATAGGGGGACAGGTCCAGATCCTCGATCACCACATAGGCAATGCCGCGATAGGCCGGCACCTGCCCCGCGCCCTCCACGGCCTCCATCTTGGGGTCCGGCATCTGGTCATCGGTGCCACGATAGACGCGCATCGTAAGATCCGTCCGCGCCAGTTCCGAGCCATCGGCCCAGACCCGCCCGACCCGCGAAATCTCGCCCTCGCACAGCGCAACGGCCAGACTGACCGTGTAAGAATAACTCGCGGTTCTCGGGGTTGGCGGCGCGCCCTTGCCACCTCCTCCTGTCACCGTCACATGTTCCTTGAACCGCGTGGCCCAGATGACCTGCCCGCCAAGACGCATCTGCCCGTATAGCCGCGCGACGGATGCCCCTTCCGAGGCACCGGACAGCCGGAACCGATCGAGCCGCCCCTGCTCGATGACGTCGGACCCTGCGCCCAGAAGCCGCTGATCGATGACCCGACCCACAGTGGCCCCGACGGCCCGTCCAATCACGGCACCGGTCAGGCCCAGAAACGTGCCCGAGCTGAGGCCGCCAAGCGCCGCGCCAGCAGCAGAAAGAAGGATGGTTGCCATTGTGATCAGTTCCTTTCGGGAAATGCGAACCGCGCCACGATCCGCCGCTCCCATGGCGGCGTCAGCGCACTTTCCACGACGCCATGCCCGCTATAGGCATGGACGAAGCTGGCCTCTGGCCCGGTCCGGGCCTGTAGCCCCAGATGCTTTGCAACAGCGCCTGACCGCATACGAAACAGCAGCACGTCGCCCGGCGCGTCCTCAGTCAGCGGTTTCGGGGTCAGATGCCGCAACGCCGCGCCCAATAGCCGTTCCTCGCCCAGCGGCTCAGACCAGTCCTGCGTATAGGCGGGGAGTGCTTCCGGCTCTGGCCCCAGAACCTCGCGCCACAGGGCAGCGCCGCCAGCGCGTTGTCACTCAGCCCCGTCAGAAATGTCTCCACCGCCTCCTGCGGCACGCAGGCAAGCGAGGCGGAGCCCGATCTCAGCCCGCGCCGCATCGAGGTCGAACTGTCCGGCCCCGATCTCTCCCATCCGCTGTCCTGCTGCATCGCGTGCCTTCCCTTCCAACCCCATCGCCAGGATGAGCGCGTTGTTTAGATCCCGGAGATGCTTGGGCACCTCCGAGCTTTCAACCGGTTCCTCGGCCTTCAGGCGCTTGAGCGTGTCCCGCAAAACCTCCCGTGCGGTCTCGAACGCCTCCAGTGCACCGCCCAGCATCTCCTGAAACGGCGTGTGATCTTCGTCAAAATGATCGGTCATAAGAAATTCCCCGTGCTTTCAAAAATTGAACCCGCACGAGCAGAAACGAAAAAGCGACCTCCGAGGTCATCCCCGGGGCCGCTTGCCCACTTCTTCCAGCATGTCACAAGTTCTACCGAAGACTGTTCGATAAGTCAATAAGTTTATTACTTTCAAACAGTTAACGTATTTTCATCATGTCAAGAAACCATTAACCCCCTGCTTCTTGGCTCAAATACTCCGGGGAGTCGCCGAAGGCGACGGGGGCAGCGCCCCCAGACACCTTGCCACCTGATGCAACGCAAAACGCGGCCCCTCGGGGCCGCGCGGATCGACGCGCGATGCGCGGCGAAACCCCTAGTTTTCCTGCGCCGCCCGTTCCGCTTCAATCGCCCGCCAGGCCCTCACATTCTCGTTGTGCTCAGCCAGGCTCGTCGCAAAGGCATGGCCGCCGGACCCATCTGCCACGAAGAACAGGTAATCCGTATTGGCCGGGTTCATCGCTGCCTCGATCGCGGCCCGACCGGGGTTCGCAATTGGCGTCGGCGGCAGCCCATCAATGCGATAGGTGTTCCAAGGATTGTTGTCATTCACGAGCTCGCTTTGCCGAATCCCGCGGCCAAGGAAACCCCGCCCCTCGGATTCGCCATAGATGATCGTCGGGTCGGTTTGCAGCCGCATCCCCGCCTCAAGCCGGTTCACGAAAACCCCCGCGATCTCGCCGCGTTCATCAGCAACCCCGGTTTCCTTCTCGATGAGAGAGGCCATGATCAGCGCCTCCTCAACCGTGTCATAGGGCAGGTTCTCGGCCCGTCCGGCCCAGGCTGCCAGCAGAATGCCGGTCTGCGCATCGGCCATATCTGTCAGTATCTCAGAGATCAGAGTGCCGCGCGCCACTTCATAGGTGTCGGGCGCCAACGTGCCCTCGGCGGGCAGATCGACCACGTCATCTTCCAGGAAATCCGCCCCGCGAAGCCCTTCGACGATCTGGAAAACGGTCAACCCTTCGGGCACCGAAAGCCGGTACACGATCGGCGTTCCCGCTTCGACCAGCGCCACGTAATCCGCTGGCAGCTCCGCACCGCCCTCGAAGGTTGCCAGCTCCACCAGATCTCCGGTGCCCGGCACCCGTTCCCTCAGCCGCATCTCACCGCCGCCTGCACCGCCCCGGATCACGTAAGTGGCCGTGTAGCGGAAGGTCGAGGGCCCACCCGAGGACAGGATCTCCATCACCTCGTCCATCGACACGCCTGCCGGGATCTCGTAATTGCCGAAGCGCAGATCCTCTGCCCGTTCGGTATAGCGCGCACCAAGCCGGAAGATGGTCGCACTGGAAATCACCCCCGCAGCCTCCAGGTTCTCCGAAACCGAGGTCAGGCTTTCGCCCCGAGCTACCTCAAAATAGGTCGGTTCCGCAAGCGGCCCAGCCGAAGTGTATTGCCGCTGCCCCCAGGCCACGGCCCCCGCAAATGCGATGAAGCCGACGATGAGAAGGCTCATCCCGTTGGCAGCGACATGTTTCCACATCAGTCAGTGACCTTACCCATGACCAGCGATGCATTGGTGCCGCCAAAGCCGAAGCTGTTGGACAGAGCCACGTTGATCTCGCGCTCATGCTTGGCATTGGCGGCGAGGTTCAGCTTTGGCTCCACCGCCGGGTTGTCCAGGTTGATCGTCGGCGGCGCCACCTGGTCGCGGATCGCGAGGATCGAGAAGATCGCCTCGATCGCGCCAGCTGCACCCAGAAGGTGCCCGACAGAAGACTTGGTCGAGGACATGGTGGCCCGGCTGGCCTTGTCCCCCAAGAGCCGCTCCACCGCGCCCAGTTCGATCGTGTCGGCCATGGTCGAGGTGCCGTGGGCGTTGATGTAATCCACCGCATCAGGCGTCAGGCCCGCGCGCTTCAGAGCCGCTTCCATGGCGCGGTAGCCACCATCCCCATCTTCCGATGGGGCGGTGATGTGATAGGCGTCGCCCGACAGGCCATAGCCCAGAATTTCGGCATAGATCTTGGCACCGCGCGCCCTGGCGTGCTCATAGTCTTCCAGCACCACAACACCGGCGCCCTCACCCATAACGAAGCCGTCGCGGTCCGCGTCATAGGGGCGGCTGGCGCGCTGCGGATCATCGGTACGCTTGGTCGACAGCGCCTTGCAGGCGTTGAAACCGGCGATGCCGATCTCGCAAATCGCGGCCTCGGCCCCGCCAGCGATCATAACATCCGCGTCGCCCCACTGAATGAGCCGCGCCGCATCGCCAATGGCGTGCGCCCCGGTCGAACAGGCCGTGACAACGGCGTGGTTCGGCCCCTTGAAGCCGTAACGGATGCTGACCTGACCCGAGATCAGGTTGATCAGCGAGCCGGGAATAAAGAAGGGCGACACGCGGCGCGGGCCCTTTTCCTTCAGCAAAATCGCTGTATCCGCAATCGACGACAGCCCGCCGATGCCGGACCCGATCAGCACGCCCGTGCGCAGACGCGATTCCTCGTCCTCCGGGGTCCATCCCGCGTCACGCACCGCTTGTTCAGCGGCAGCCATGCCAAACAGGATAAAGTCATCGACCTTGCGCCGTTCCTTTGGCGCCATCCAGTCATCGGCATTGAAGGTGCCGTTCGACCCATCGCCCTGCGGCACTTCGCACGCATAGTTGGTGGCCAGATGCGAGGCATCGAAGCGCTGAATGGTGCCCGCGCCCGATTCCCCGGCCAACAGGCGGCTCCAGGTTTCCTCGATCCCAGAGGCCAGGGGCGAAACGATCCCGAGGCCCGTGACAACAACTCGACGCATATTCCTGCCCCTTTCGGATTAGAGCTTATCGCGGTTTGATAACGTCAAGCAGGGGGCTTGGGCAATCCCTTGACAGGTGATTTGCCCCGATCCCGCAGCCAGCCGCCAATGCAAAACGGCACCCCCTTGGGATGCCGTCTGCGAATTCTTGACCTGAAGCGAAAGGCTCAGGAAGCTTCGGTGATGAACTTGCACGCGTCGCCGAAGGTCTGGATGGTTTCAGCCGCATCGTCCGGGATCTCAATGCCGAACTCTTCTTCGAAGGCCATGACCAGTTCAACGGTGTCCAGGCTGTCTGCGCCCAGGTCGTCGATGAAGGAGGCGTTCTCGGTCACCTTGTCTTCTTCCACGCTCAGGTGCTCGACAACGATTTTCTTCACGCGATCTGCGATGTCGCTCATCTTTTCGATCCTCATCCAGTTTGGTCGAAAGCCATTATTCAGCCTCCGATCTGTAATGCGCCGGTATCGGCGGTTCAACGGGACCGGCAAAGGCCCCATACCGTCTGGCGCGAACGCCCCCCGGCAAAATCTGCGCCGCCTATAGCACATCCGCTATCGAAGGCAACGGGGTTTGATCCGTTTTTGCCATTTCTGCCGCGTCTGTTCCTTAACCTTTTGGAACCATCCGGCGGTTAAGCTCAGACCGGACAGCCCATGGCCACACCGGATAGGAGGCACCCGATGGCGGAATTTGTCGACCATATCGCGCTGCTCTTGCGCGCCTTTCGATTCATGCCAGAGCTTGAAGCGCTGATTTTGGGAATCGGGGCGTTCCTCATGGGAATCGCCCTGGCACGCACGGCCCGGCGGCTTGGCGTGCGTCCCGGGCGCCGGTTTTTGCGCAAGGCAACGATCCGACCGGCTCGGTCAGACCATCGCCATGCCACCATTCACATGCATCGTGGTACCAGTCAGATAGCCCGCCTCAGGTGAGGCCAGGAACAGAACTGCACTGGCGATCTCTGCCGGGGTGCCCATGCGGCCTGCCGGGATCTGGGTCAGGATCTTGGATTTCTGATCATCGGTCAGCTTCCCCGTCATCGCGGTTTCGATGAAGCCCGGCGCGACGGAATTCACAGTAATCCCCCGGCTTGCGACCTCGTACGCTAACGATTTCGACATGCCCACCATTCCGGCCTTGGATGCGGCGTAGTTGCCCTGCCCCGGATTGCCGGTGGCGCCCACGACGGAAGATATGTTGATGATCCGGCCCCAACGGGCCTTCATCATGCCACGCAGCACGCCCTTACAGAGCTTGAAGGTCGAGGTCAGGTTCACGTCGATCACTGACTGCCATTCGTCATCCGACATGCGCATGAACAGGTTGTCGCGCGTGATGCCGGCATTGTTGACCAGGATGTCGACAGATCCCATTGCCTCGGCAGCCTGTTTGGGCAGTGCCTCAACCGCCTCTGGGTCCGACAGGTTGCAGGGCAGCACATGGGCGCGCTCGCCCAGTTCGGCAGCCAATGCCTCAAGCGGCTCCACCCGTGTGCCCGAAAGGCCGACCGTTGCGCCAGCGGCGTGCAATGCGCGCGCGATATCGGCCCCAATGCCGCCAGATGCCCCGGTCACCAGCGCGTTTTTTCCAGTGAGATCAAACATGTCCCGTCCTTCCCTAACTTCGTGACGCCGGCCATAGGCGCCAAATTTCTTCGAAGAAATTTGCAAGGCTCTTGCAAGAGCCTTTCTCCCCGCTCAGCCCGCAGCGAAGGCCGCAGCCGCTGCACGCACCTCGTCGGGCGTGCCGACCTGCCGGGTCGCCAGGGACCGGTCGATGCGCCGCACCATACCCGTAAGCGCCTTGCCCGCGCCAATTTCCCAGGTCTCTGTCACACCGTGGGCCGCCATCCACATCACGCTTTCGCGCCACCGGACCGAACCGGTCACCTGATCGACCAGGTGATTGCGCAGCAACATGGACGAGCTTTCTGCCGCCGCCACCACATTGGGCAACACCGGAACGCGCGGTGTGACCAGGTCCACATGGCTCAGCGCTTCGGCCATGGCTTCAGCTGCGGGCTCCATCAGTTCACAATGGAACGGGGCCGATACCGGCAGCAACACCGCGCGTTTCGCACCCTGCCCTTTCGCGATCTCCACTGCGCGTTCCACCGCATCGCGATGGCCCGAGACGACCACCTGACCGGGGTCATTGTCATTCGCCGCCTGACAGACGAAGCCTTCTGACGCGGCTTCTGCCACACGCACGGCGGTCTCGAAATCAAGGCCGAGCAGAGCCGCCATCGCGCCCTCTCCCACCGGAACCGCCTCTTGCATCGCCGTACCACGAATACGCAGCAGCCGCGCCGTATCAGCCAGCGACAGCGAACCGGCCGCGCAAAGGGCCGAATATTCACCAAGCGAATGCCCCGCCACATAGGCCGCGGCCTCAACCGTTACGCCTTCGGCCTCCAGCGCCGCCATGGCCGCGATCGAGGTCGCCATCAGCGCCGGTTGCGCGTTGCGGGTCAGGGTCAGCTGGTCCTGTTCGCCGTCCCAGATAAGCGCCGACAGCTTTTCCCCAAGGGCCTCGTCCACCGCATCAAACACCGCTTTAGCGGCCGGGTATTCCTCGGCCAGGGCCTTGCCCATACCGATGGTCTGGGCCCCTTGGCCCGGAAAGAGGAAGGCACGTGTCATCCGCGTCAGCGCTCCGTTTCAAGCTGTTGTTGACCCAAGGGGCTAACGCAACCGACCGCCCGGCGCAATTGCCAAGACGGATCGCGACGGCTCAATGCTCCAGGAAATGGGGCACCGGCGGCCCTTCACCGGGAAAGAGTTGCACGAAGGCGGACGGCGCCAGCGCCCGCCAGCTCAGGCTGAGATTGCCGAGGATCCAGCGCGGGCTGACACGGGCGGGATGGGCAAAAACGTGGTTGAATTCGGCCTCCGCCTCGGTGACGAAAAAGACCTCGGGATCGGCGGCGATCAGAAATTCGCGTTCCCCGGCAGGCAATCGAAACCCCGGCGCTTCGACCATAGGATCCCACCATGTCCACAGACGCCCATGCGCGCGCAGACAGGGCAGCCCGTCAGAACGAATGTCTTCATGAACATTCGGCAAGTTCAGGCTGCGTGCCAACCTTTTGGTCCGCGTCCAATCGAGCATTGTCGTGGGTCCTACGTCTTTCATTCCATCGCTAGGGTAAGGAAAACCTTACCTCCACCAAAAGGCAACCAATAATGCGCCCTTAATGCGCTCATTGGTTTACCTAGGGTCAATATACTGCAAAGTAAATGATCTCAGCGAGAGAAGATCGCGTTGTGGGGAAAGCGCGCTTTGCAGGTAGCGAATCGGATGCGAGCAGCAGGATGCGGCCGCGTACGGGCCCGGCGGCACCTAGTTCCGCCTGTTGCCGTTCCCGTTTCCGTTGCCATTACCGTTGCCGTTGCCATTCCCGTTGCCATTGCCCGCAGGGCCATCGTCATCGGTGGTATCGCCTACGCATTGCGGCGCGTTTCCTGGATTTGAGGAATCACAGCCATCGGCATCATTGCCATGCCCATTATTCCCGTTCCCGTTCCCGTTCCCGTTCCCGTTCCCGTTCCCGTTCCCGTTCCCGTTCCCGTTCCCGTTCCCGTTCCCGTTGGAACTTCCCGATCCGCCGGTAATAATCAAGTCGCCAGAGCCACTGCCGGAGCTTCCGCTGCCCGACCCGCCCGAGCCGCTGCCGGTAATAATCAACTCGCCGCCCGAACCAGAGCCGGAACCACTGGTGATGATCAACACCGGATCATCCTCATCGGAAGCAGAGCCGGTCGTGATTGTCAGGCCGCCATTGGACCCGCCATTGCCATTGCCATTGCCGTTACTCTGGCCACCAGACGCTCCGTTGCCGTCTTCTGCGTTTTCAGCATTGTTGTGCGGCCCGGAGTTGCCGGGCGCATCCTGATCGCCATTGCCGAAGCCATTATTCCCGTTGGAGCCTCCATTGCCGGAGCCACCGCCATCCTGGCTGCCACCATTCTGATCCCCACCGGAGCCACTGCCATCCTGGCCGCCGCCACCCTGGTCGCCGCCATCCTGGCCACCATCTGATCCGCCACCGGGCCCGTCCTGACCGCCTCCCCCGTCGCTTCCGCCGTCATCGCCACCGGGGCCGAAACCGCCTCCCGATCCGCTCGACCCATCAGAGGAGCCATCGCCGTCTTCGTCGGAGCCTTCTTCTTCGCCATCCCCGGCCGTGCCCTCATCATCGCCGGACTCGCCATCATCTTCAGCCGAAGCATCGCCAAACCCGCCCAGACCGCCAAAGCCACCGGCCCCCGCATCCTGACCAGCCGCGTTGAACGAGGTCACGATGATCGAGTTTCCATCTAGATGATCTGCTGTGTCCCGCGAAGTGTCGGAAATGCCTGTGATGATCCTGCCAGATACAATCACGGCAAGAGCCACGGACAAAAAAACAAGCGGCACCATGTCTACTGTCACGGCTCCACTATTATTCTTAATAAAATGTCTTGCGCTCCACATGATCGGGGCCAACTTTGTAAAACATTATCCACACAGAGCTATGTATCGGCCCCAAATCGGGTGCATTTTGGGCAAGAGCTGGATATTTCCGTGCCGTGCTCCTGTTTCGTATCCATGCCTTCGTTCATGGAAAACCGCGGTTTCGTGGGTCGGTGTGTGGGTGGGTGCATTTGCCCTTGATCCCCTGCCGCAACCGTCTATAAGGCGGGCTTCCTCCGTCGATGCTTATGCACCGGCGTGGTCTCTCGTGGTCCGGGGGGCGGAGGACGAAGCCCCGGCCGTTGAAACACGCCTAGAAACATGAATGGAGATGACATGCCTCTCTACGAGCATGTGATGATCGCGCGTCAGGACCTGTCCAACACGCAGGCCGAAGGGCTCATCGAACATTTTGGCGCAATCCTGTCGGACAATGGCGGCTCGGTCGTCGAATCCGAATACTGGGGCGTCAAAACCATGGCGTATAAGATCAACAAGAACCGCAAGGGCCACTATGCCTTCCTGCGCACCGACGCGCCGTCGGCTGCCGTTCAGGAAATGGAACGCCTGATGCGCCTGCATGACGACGTGATGCGCGTTCTGACCGTCAAGGTCGACGCCCACGAAGAGGGCCCCTCGGCCCAGATGCAGAAGCGGGACGACCGTGAAGGTCGCCGCGAGCGCCGCTAACCCATAGGGAAGGACTTTCAAAATGGCCGCAAAACCGTTTTTCCGCCGCCGCAAGACCGACCCGTTCGCGGGCGAAGGCGCACCGAAGATCGACTACAAGGACACCCGTCTGCTGCAGCGCTACATCTCTGAGCGTGGCAAGATCGTGCCGTCCCGTATCACCGCCGTTGGGGCAAAGAACCAGCGTAAACTGGCCCGCGCAATCAAGCGCGCCCGGTTCCTGGCCCTGCTGCCCTACGCCGTCAAGTAAGGAGAACTGACCCATGGACGTTATCCTTCTGGAACGCGTGGCCAAGCTTGGTCAGATGGGCGATGTGGTTTCCGTCAAGGAAGGCTACGCGCGCAACTACCTGCTGCCGCAGCGCAAGGCGCTCCGCGCCAATGAAAACAACCTGAAGGCTTTCGAGGCCCAGAAAGCGCAGCTCGAAGCGCAGAACCTCGAAACCAAGCAGGAAGCCGAAGCAATGGCCGGCCGCCTTGGTGGTCAGCAGTTCATCGTGATCCGCTCGGCCTCTGACGCCGGTGCGCTTTACGGGTCCGTTACCACCCGTGACGCAGCCGACGCCGCAACCGAAGCTGGCTTCACCCTCGATCGCAAGCAGGTCGCCCTGACCCGCCCGATCAAGGAACTGGGCCTGCACACCGTTGTTGTGAACCTGCATCCCGAAGTTGAGATTGAGATTGAGCTGAACGTGGCTCGCTCGGTCGAGGAAGCAGAGCTTCAGGCCTCCGGCAAGTCGATCCAGGAACTGGCTGCCGAAGCCGAAGCAGCCGCCGAGTTCGAGATCGCCGAACTGTTCGACGATATCGGATCCGCTGCAAATGACGACGATGAGGGCGACGCCGCCCCCGCCGCAGAATCGGAAGAAGGCTCAGAAGAGGCCTGATCCGTACCCCTTTCGGGGACAGTGATGACCGCGCCCCTCGGGGCGCGGTTTTTTTGTGCCGGGTCACTCCAGAACAGAAAAAGGCCCGCCCCATTCGGGACGGGCCTTCGTTGTGATGCCTGTAAGCGCTCGCTTACTTGCCGTCGTCCACCGGTGCCGGTGCGGGCGCCGGTGCCGGAGCAGGCGCAGGTGCCGGGGCCGGGGCCGGAGCGGGTGC
>NZ_JBPBBA010000058.1:0-15822 GCF_050896395.1 Nioella aestuarii
CCGTTTCAGGGCAAAAAAGTTGGTAGAAACACCCCCTGCCCCTGCGGGTCTGGCCGCAAATACAAGCACTGCTGCGGGATTAACTGACCGCGCATTGGTGCATTGATCTCAACTTGCGTTCGGTCGAATGCCAAGAATCGCAGGTCAGCCGCTTGCAAGCAAATGCCAGCTTCAGCGCGAGGTGTAGCGGACGACCGGTTCCGACCCGCAGAAGACGCGAGCCGAGCTTCTGGTCAGCTTTCACTGCTCCAACAGGTGTGGGCGGGAACCGGACCTTCGCGGCACTTTGCACCGATGTCGGCTATAGGCCAAAATCATCCTTTGCGAAGTTCAGATGCTTTCCAAGTGCTCACATTGAGGGAACTTGCAGTTGAAGGTTGGAGCGAGGCAGAGCGAACCATCAAGCCCACCAGCTCAGAGCAAGTATCCTGTCTTTAGGTTGCGCAGCTGACGATGGACTAGCCGTCGCCGGTCCCGCTTATCCTGTAGGCCATTAAGTTCCGCGTAGCGTTGCCTATACTGAGTAGGCCTTCAAGTCCTCGGCGATTTCCGCCTGGCCAGGGAAATGTTCCGCCAAATCGCGCAGGGCGCTTTGGCAACTCTCAGGACTGTCCATGTGCACGCGGAAATGGGTGATCACAAGGCGTTTCACGCCCGCATTTGCTGCCATCCTGGCGATAAGAGCAGGTGAGGGAGACAAGTCTGCGATTGCCGGATGGACCGTGTCGATCGAGAGCCGGTAGCACCAGTGTAGCAGCAAATCGGCGTTTCGGGTGAGAGCCGTCAGATCATCACAGATCCCGGCATCGCCAGAATAGACAAACTTCTTGCCGGCTGCCTCGACTGAAAAGCCCATGCAGGTCAGAAAGGGCTGTGCGTGCGGCACGCTACAGCTTGCTAGCTCCCAGTCCTCCCCGGATATGGTGAACCCCGGCTCGATCTCAACCACTTCGGGCGCTGGCCATGGGCGGGGCAGGGTTCCGCCGCGCGATGTCCAGACCTGTTGGCTAGCAGGCAGTTCTGCGCGCGCGCGCAGGTCGGTGGACAGAACGCCGTCGGGACCGAAGTAGCCCTCCGTTATCTCGGCGATGGGTGCTGGCCCCCAGACCTTCAGGGGCGCGCCACCCTCGTCCCAGGCGGCGTGAACAAGGCGAGCATAGTCCATCATGTGGTCGGAATGCAGGTGCGTGAAGAACAGATGTGTAATGTCCGACGGCTTGTATCCGGCACGCAGCAGGTTGTCGAAAACGCCGCCGCCACAATCAAAGAGTATCTTGTCGTCGCCGACCTCAAGTAGGTAACCCGATGAGGCTCGCCGGGCGTAGGCTTCGGGTGAGCCGGATCCAAGGATGGTCAGTTTCATTGTGTCCTATCCAGAGTCGGAGGGGGTGTCGCACCAGGCGCACCGAGCTTCAGGGCAGCCTTGCGTCCCCCAAGCCGCGCGATCATTGCGGCCTGATCTTCAAATGCCTGTCTGTTCACTTCGTCTGGATCGCAGATGTCCCGCAAGGCCTGTTCCATCATCGCGAGATTGCAGGCATGGGCGGGATCTCCCGCCAGATCGTGCAGTTCCTCTGGATCCTCTTGCAGATCGAACAGCTCCGGTTCGAAGCCGATATAGTGGTGGTATTTCCAGCGCCCCTTTCGAAGCATGAAAGCGCCAGAAACCGCGCCTGCCGCGTGGTATTCTGAGAACACCGGGCGATCGGGATTGTCCGGTTCGGTAGCGATATCCACCAAGCTTCGGATACCCTCGGCTCCGTTCAACGTGCAGTCGAAATGCTCGGCGATTGTGGCGGACAGATCCAGCAGGCTGACCGGGGTTTGACAGCGCCCCTTCGGGACGCCTTTCCCGGCCATAATCATCGGAATCGCCGTGCTTTCCTGATACAGATTGGACTTACCCCAAAGCCCGCGGGCGCCGACATTGTCCCCGTGATCAGAGCTGTAGACCACGGTCGTATTTTCGCCGAAACCGGACGTGTCGAGCCCAGTCAGAATTTCACCTACATTGCTATCCAACCAACTGCAGAGCCCATAGTAACTGGCAATCGCGGCCAGTCGCTCGTCCTCGTCCCTGAACTTCCCTTCGCTGTTCATGAAGGCGTTCTGCTTTTCCACCCATTGATGGCGTTGATACCCGTCCCGTGGATGAAGCTTGGGCACTGGCAGGATGTCGTGCGGGTAGAGGTCATAGAATTCCTGCGGAACTACCAGAGGGAAATGCGGCGCGACCAACCCGACATACAGACACCAGGGGCGTGTGTCGCCCGACGCAGCGCGATCTTCAAACCAAGCCTTTGTGCGTGCCGTGACCGCTGCGTCATAGTCGGTGTATTTCGAATTCCCTGGTCCGATATAGTCACCCAACATACGGCCTGGCGCATCGACCCGTTCATCCTCGGCGCGGATCGAGGCCCAGACCATGCCAACACCGCCGACGACATTCATCGGGATGTGTTCGACATCGAACCCCGCCGGGTCATTCTCGTCGCGGTAATGCAGCTTGCCGATCGATTCCACCGGGATGCCCGAGCGTTGTAGGGCGTGGCCCCAGCCTGGGATCTGACCCATATATGGCATGGCATTGTCCCACAGCCGTGTCTGGTGCGGATACCGGCCTGTCGCGAAACTTGCGCGGGCCGGAACACAGATCGGAGAGGGCGTATAGGCGTTAGTGAACATCGTGCCCCGTTCGGCCAACCTGTCGAGGTTGGGTGTCTGCGCGAACGGGTGTCCAGCGCAGCCCATGGCGCGGGCCTGATGCTCGTCTGACAGGATCACCAACAGGTTTGATTGGCTCATATCTGATCCTCGAACGTCTCTGCCGCGATAGCAATCCTGTCCATTAACCTAAGAAATTGCTTGCGCTCTTTTTCGCTCAGTGCCTGGCGCAGATGATCGCGCCGCCGCTTCATGTAAGGGGCGGCGCGTTGGAATTCCAAGTATCCGGCTTCAGTGAGAGACAGAATATGAATGCGCTGGTCACTCTCAGAGACCTTCGACTTTAGCAGGCCGCGTTGCACGAGGTTCTGGGCCACCCTGCTCATCTGCCCTTTGTCGAAATCGAGCATGCGAACGATATCCGCGATGCTGGCCTGCCCCATTGATTCGATCACAACCATCAATCGCCATTGGCTCAGGGAAAGGTCAGAGTACTTGCTGAGAAGCCGGGTGGCTTGCGCAGTCAGCCGCGCATTAACTCGCGCCAACGGATAGGTAACATGCTGCTTTAGATAGATATCCTGTCGTTCAAGATGCTCGACGTCCATAGATATTCCCCTTTCCGGTACCACAGACCGTGCAAGATTATTGTTGACCCGTCAACAAATATAAGTTGACGGGTCAACTTTATTCTGCATCCTCGAAGCAGATCATGTTTGGGAGGACATCATGAAATCTTTCTTCAAAGCAGCAGCGGTCGCGGCCGCTATTGCCGTCACCGCGACGGGGTCTCTTGCTCAGGACTGGACACCGCCTGGCCCCATTACCTTGATGATTGGTTTTGCTGCCGGTGGCGGGGCTGACACTCAGGCACGCCTGATCGCAGAGGAACTGCAGACCCGCCACGGTTGGGAAATAATCCCGGAAAACGTCACCGGGCGTGGTGGTCTGAACCTAGCAAACGAGATGAATGGCGGGCCAACCGATGGCACGTTGATCGGAATTGTCGTGACCGAAACCCTGGGCTACAATTTGGCTGGTGCGGCCGACGCAAACATGTCGCCCTCCGACTTCACGGGCATCACAACGACCGCCGGTTTCCAGATGGGCGTTGTGTCCCAGACCAGCCGAGGCTGGAGCAGCTTTGAAGACATGATTGCCGCAGCTCAGGCCGGCGAAGACATCCGGTTCGGCGCGATGAGCCCGCGTTTGGCCGACCTCGCCTTCCTGCTTGGGGAAGCTCATGGTGTAAATTTCAACATCGTCGAAGTACGCGGTGGCCGGGCTGTGATGGATGGTGTGAACGCTGGCGACCTCGATGTTGGATTCATGGCCGGTATCCAACGCAACGGTGTAGCGGCTGGCGACTTGGTCAACCTTGCCTCAGCGATGACAGAACCGCTCGTACAAACTCCCGATGCGCCGATCTTCCCGGACCTCGGAGTACCTTTCGGTGGTGGCGGCGAGTTCCTGATCATTGCCCCTGCCGGCTTGGCCCCGGACGCGCGTGAGGCGCTATCCGCAGCAATTATTGATATTATCTCGGACCCCGAAACCGACGCGGGCGCTCTTATCGCACGGGCCTTCGGTGGCGCGACCATAATCTCTGGCGAAGAACTTGATGCACATATCCAGGCGGGCTTCGATGAGGCCGGTGCCTTGATATCGGCGGTGTCTGAGTAATCGGCAGCTTTACCCCGGCCTGCCAGATTCCAGCAGGCCGGGCTTTCAGAGGGGCATGCGCGATGCGAACGACGGACAGAACCAATCTTTTCCTTGGACTCGGCGTGGTGACGTTCTCTTTGTTGCTGATATTCGTTTGGGTCCCGTTCGATACTACGACAGGCATCGCAGAACGTGTTCGCAGACAATACGTCATCGGTGACGCATTGGCGCCAACAGTCGCCGGGGGCTTTCTTCTGGTCGGTGGACTCATGCTTCTGCTGTTTGGTCGAGATTCGTCCAACACCGGCGGGTTTGATCGGATGCGAGCCTTGTACGTGGCGTGCGTTGCACTGATATTGGCCACGTCCTTTGTCATCATGCGCTACGCCGGACCGCTCTCAGTTTGGGTTGCGAACTTTTTGACCGACGGCGAGCTGAACTATCGTTTGCTACGCGGCACAGCCCCATGGAAATATATTGGTTTTTTCCTCGGGTGCAGCTTCGCCGTTTCATCGATCATGGCGCTGACGGAAGGAAAACTTACCGCAAAAGCCGGTATCGTCGGTGTGGTTGCGGCCCTGGCCTTGATCGCGATCTACGATCTACCCTTCGAAGATCTGCTATTGCCGCCAAATGGTGATGTCTGATGACACCACTTGAGTATGTCTGGGCTGGTGTCCTTGCCGTTTTCCAGGGGCCAGAGCTCTTTTCTCTCCTAGGGCTGCCGATTTCGGTCACCGTGGTCATGATCCTTGGCGGCTTTCTTCTGGGTATCGCCGTAGGGGCAACACCTGGACTTGCTGGCCCTATCGCGATGGCCATTTCGCTGCCGGTCCTGATCTCTGTTTTCGGATTCACACCGGATGCTCTGCTTCCGGTCATGGGATTTCTTATCGGGATCATGAAGGGGGCGACAATCGGCGGAGCCGTGCCCGCTATCCTGTTCAACACGCCCGGTACGCCGGACGCCTATTTGACGACTCTTGACGGATACCCGATGACCAAGGCAGGGCAAGCGCGCAAGGCCCTGAAGGTGGCGCATTTCTCCTCGGCCTCAGGAGACACGTTTTCCGATATCGTTCTGATCGTCTGCGCCCCGTTTCTTGCCATTCTGGTAGAGGGGTACCTCGATCTACCGGAAAAAACAGCGCTCCTGATCCTGTCCCTTTCTTTCATCGCAGCTGCGGTTGGTGGGTCGGTGGCCAAAGGATTGATCTCGACGGGTCTCGGATTGCTGGTCGCCTATATCGGCACCGGACAGGATTTCTACCCGCGCCTCTCGCTCGGCACCGATGCTCTGAATGATGGGATTCCGCTGACCGCAGCCGTTCTTGGCGTGCTGATCATCGGCGCTGTGTTCAAGGAGTTGTCCGAGGTTTGGTATCAGGGGGTTCATGAAGCCGGAGCAAGAGATGTTGCGGAAGTCAAAGACCAAAGACTTCGCATGCGCGACATTCGCCGCATATTCCCCTATATCGCACGCTCTGCCTTGATCGGGACAGGGATCGGGGCGCTCCCTGGCATCGGCTCGACGCTGGCAGCCACCCTCGGATACACTGTCGGCAAGCGACGTCATGAAAGGCATCGGGGGTCGGGCGACCCGAAGTTTGGCCAGGGAGCCATGGAAGGCGTGGCTGCAACTGAAGCTGCAAATTCGTCTGTGTCCGGTGCCAACCTTATACCCGTCCTATCGCTTGGCATTCCCGGGAACACCGCCGCCGTGTTCCTGATCTTGGCTGCGGAAAGCATTGGCGGTTTCAACCCCGGCCCCTCCGTCTTTCGCTTTTCGACGGAAATCGTAAATCCTGAGCTGGTCGTCGCATTTGGCTTGTTCACCTGTATGATGCTGGCCAACGTAATGAATTGGACGATTGGCGGGCTGTTCATGCGCTCGATGGGGATCATGACCCACGTTCCACGGCAAATTCTGATGCCGGTCGTTCTCATGCTGACGCTCACCGCGATCTATGTGCAGGAAACCAGCATGACTGCGGTTTGGTTCACCCTGGTCTTCGGCCTCCTTGGATACGGAATGCGCCTGCTTGGTGTGTCGCCGCTGCCGTTTGTGATCGCGTTCATCCTTGGCGGGCGCATTGAACAGTCCGCACGAGAGGCTTTTGCAGCCACGGGGGGCGATGCCTTCTTCCTGATCACGAACCCGATTGCGGCCACCTTCATGGCCCTGTCGATCATCGTCATCTTCGCTGCCAACCGCCGAAAGGGACATACAGAATGACCAACAGACCGAACATCCTTTTGATCTCAGCTGATCAGCAGCGGGCGGATTGCTTCGGCTTTATGGGCCGGAAAATAAAAACACCACATCTTGACCAACTGGCTGCCGACGGGACGCATTTCACTGCAGCGATCACGCCCTGCGTTGTTTGTCAGCCTGCGCGCGCATCGATCCTGACTGGCCAGTTCTGCCGGACGCATGGCGTGCACGACAACGGGATCGACCTGGACCCTGCAATTGGATCGAAGGGTTTTGCTGGTGCGCTTTCAAAGGCAGGTTATGACACCAGCTTTTTCGGCAAGGCGCATTTTTCGACCTACCACACCTTCGCCCCTACCGGGACGCCTGAATGTCTGAAGTCCTCAACCCGCTATTCCGAGGATTGGTTTGGCCCCTATATGGGCTTTGAACATGTTGAACTCATGCTGGTTGGTCATAATTGGTGGGCGCCCGAAAAGCCACCTGCAGGTCAACACTACGAACGTTGGTATCACATGGATGGCCGTGGTGATGAACGCACGAAGGCAATGTGGGAAAACGCTGGCGACACGAAGGGTGCGGCACAGGTTTGGCATTCGAAACTACCGCCCGCCTACCACAACTCTACTTGGACGGCCGACCGCGCGATCGAGTGGATCAAGCATGGCCGCGATGAGGGTAAACCGTTTTGCAGCTGGGTCAGTTTCCCGGATCCGCACCATCCGTTCGATGCGCCCGAGCCTTGGTCGCGCCTGCACGACCCAGATGAGGTCGATCTGCCCGAACACCGCACCCGCGACTTCGAGAACCGCCCTTGGTGGCACGAGGCGGTGGTAACGAATGAACCCGCTGGCCCCAAAGAAAACGCGGAGATCCGCAAGGCCTATTCCCGTATTCCGACGCAAACCGATGAACAGCTGCGCGAGATCATCGCAAACACCTACGGGCAAATCGCCCTGATCGACCATAATGTCGGACGCATCCTGATCGCGCTTGAGGAACTGGGGATCGCGGACAACACGATAGTCATCTACATCTCGGACCATGGTGACTGGTTAGGCGACCACGGACTGATCCTGAAGGGCCCGATGCATTACGAAGGGCTTCTTAATGTGCCCCTGATTGTTCGCGGCCCGGGCGTGCCCTCGGGCAAGTCCGTCGATCAGCCAGTTTCGACCATCGATCTGGGGGCCACGTTCTGCGATTACGCTGATTGCGATCCACTTTTGACGCAACACGGTGAGAGCCTGCGACCGCTGATCGAGGGCCAAGCCGACCGCGACTTTGCCTATAATGAATGGGAGCTTCTGCCCACGCGAACCGGTGTACCCCTAAGCCTTCGTACCGTACGAACGCAAAGCCACAAGATGACCGTCGACACGATCTCCGGCGCGGGGGAGCTTTATGATCTCGTCGCTGATCCTCAGGAAATGAAGAACATATTTGACGACCCTGCTGCTGCAGATGTGCGAAGTCGGTTGGAAGCCTTCATGAGCATGCGCCCAAATGACATGCAAGGCAGCAAAGTACAGGTTGGGATGGCGTAATGGCCTGCGGGACGGAACTTTGGCGAATTTGAGTTCGAAACCAAAAGCCCGATTGCCTGCCTTGCGCCGCTCTACCGTCGTTTGTGTTTGACGCGACGGAGGTCAGCTCACGGCCCAAAGGCGACATCGGTGCTGCCCAATACGAACGACCGGACTTGACGCATGCACAGATTACGACTGCGCTAATTTCGCGATTGCGCCTCTCACTGGGGATCTGCAGTGAGAGGCTGTTCTATCAGGCGTCTAGCCAAATGCGGTCGGGATGCAACTCGTAGGCCTGGTGCATCTCTGCTCCGCGCACGTGCGGTCGGGTGTGGTTGTATAGCGACCGCCAGTAGGGTTGGATGATCACACCTTCGTCCTGCATGATCTGTTCCAGACGCGCCATGATCTGGCTGCGGGCCTCTGCATCCACCGTGGCCAGTGCCTCGGCCAGCCCCGCGTCGAATTCCTCGTTGGCGAAACCGGTCTCGTTCCAGGGCACCCCGGATTTGTAGGCAAGCGCGTAGACCTGAACGCCAAGCGGGCGGTGACCCCAAGCAGAGACCGAGAACGGGTAATCCGCCCATGAGTTCCAGAAGGTCGCGCCCGGCACCACAGTCCGTTCAACCTGGAAGCCCGCATCTCGCAGCTGTGCGGCGGTTGCGTCGCCGGTGTCACGACGGAAGCCGTCCTCCAGCGAGACCAGTTCATGCACGTAGTCCATCATGCCGGCCTCTTCCATCAAGGCACGGGCCGCATCCACATCGCGCGAAATCGGCGGCAGTTCCGCGTATTCGGGATGCATCGGCCCAACGTGATGGTTCTCTGCAGGTTGACCGTAGCCCGCAATGCCCAGATCTAGAATTGTCTGGTTGTCCACGGCAAGCGCCAGCGCCCTGCGCACGCGGACATCGGCATAGGGGCGCATGCCGTCTACCTCGGTGTTCCGGTTGGATCGGATGACAATGGTTGAGGCCGTGACCGCCTCGTTCTGAGTCAGCCCAGTCCCGCTCAGAAGCGGAATGAAATCGCCGATGGTCTCGTAATTGACGTCGATTTCGTCGGATTCGAAAGCTGAAAGGATCGAATCCTGCTGTGTGCCATAGTCGTGATATTCGATCCGGTCGAGCCAGGCGCCGTTGCCCGCGTTCCACCATTGGTGCCCCTCGGCTCGAACCAGCGTCGCGAGCGTGCCGGGCTCATAGGTTTCCAGCTGGTACGGGCCGGTTCCCATCGGATTGCGGAAGGGATCGGCCCCGATGTTGTCAGGATGCACGATCGCCGCTGGATAGTCCGAGATGCTGGGAATGATCGAGATATCAGCGGCGCGCAGGTTCAGCTGTACCGTCAGATCGCCTGTGACCACGATGGCCCCATCTGCCGCCTGATTGGTGTCGGGATCGACGAGGTTCGACAGGCGCGATGCCATCGAATTGCCCTCGACCGTGCCATCGCACCAGGAGGCTATATTCGCCGCCACATGCTCTGCGGTCAGCGGTTCGCCATTTTGCCACGTCACCCCCGGACGTACATGCAGGATGTAGCTGGTGGCATCCTCTGCGGCCTCCCAGCCTTCCAGCAGCCAGGGCTCGAACGTGTAGTCATGGGTGTAGCGAACGAGGTATTCCAGAAAGCCGCGCGCGATATTGGCGCGCATGTTGATGTTGTCCCATGTGCGCGGATCCTTGCCCGCGAGAACGGGCTGCCCGACGCGAAGGGTGCCGCCCATGCGCGGCGTATCCGCCAGTGCGGGCCGTGCCATCCCGAGCATGCCATAGGCACCGGCAGTTGTTGCGCCAAAGGCACTGGCGAGCGCAAGAAACTCCCTGCGGCTGACCTCGTTTTTCTCTTCACGCGCCTTCCGGCCCATCCGGACGATTGCCTCGGGCAACCTGTCCTGTCCTGATTTATAGAATGTCATCGTTTCCTCCCTTATTTCAAACTTGGTTCAACCGTCGCGCGCACGCAAAACCGCATCGGCGGCGATGGCGGCGTCACGCGTTACGAAGACGGGGTTGATCTCGGCCTCAGCCAAATGGTCCCGAAGGTCCCAGGCCAGTCGCGACAAGGCGGCAGCGGCCTCTGCCAGCGCATCGATCGCCAGCGGTTCCTGCCCGCGATATCCGGTCAGCAGCGCCGAGGCGCGGAGTGTCAGGATCGCGGTGCGGGCTTCCTCTGCGTCAAAGGGGGCTGGCAGCAGCACCTGCTCGGGCAACAGGTCAACCAGAATGCCCCCCGAGGCGATGCGGATTGCAGGGCCAAAATCGGGATCGTTCACCGCGCCAAGTGCCCATTCCGCGCCCTTGGGCAGCATCTCGGCAACCAGGGCTTCGGCACCGAGGCGCCCGGCCATTTCGTCATAGGCAGCTGCAACTTGGTCTGCCGTTTCCAGACCCGGGCGCACCCCGTCATGGTCCGACTTGTGTGACAGCCCGGGTTTGGCGGTTTTGAGGATCACCGGTGCACAGATTGCGGCTGCAAAGGCCCGTGCTTCATCTCGCGATGTCACCGCAAGGTGACGCGGTACGGCAATTCCGTAGTCGGAAAAAAGCGCATAGCCCTCGGCCTCTCCGAGCCAGTCACGCGTTTCAAGGCGCGCGCGCCAATTTGCTGCCGGGCCGAAATCTCTAGGGTGCAGAACACGCGGCGCGGTCGGCCGATGATCGACCAGCGCTTTGACCGCTGCAACAGAATTCTGCATACCAAGGACCATCGGAATTCCCTGTTCCGACAGGCGTCGCGCCACCCCACGACCGTCGCTTTGCGAATAGTTGGACACGGCAATCAGGGGTTTCGAGGTCGTGGCGTGGGCTGTCGCTAGCGCCCGTTCATGCATCTCGTGCAGGTAATATCCGTCCCGCCAGTTCAGCACATAAAGCCCGGCACCGACCGCGGGATCGGCCATCATTGCTTCCGTCGCTTTCGCGAAGGATCTCTCTGCCCCCTGGCCGGTGCCCCAGGCATCGAGTGGATTCTCCGCCTTAAGACCCGGTTCAAGAACATCGAGCATCTTAGTCCTGGTCTCCTCCGACAGGGTCGCAAATCGTAGTCCGGCACCCTCTGCCATGTCGGCGAGAAGCTCTCGCTCTCCCCCCGAGTCGTGGACGGAGGCAATTGCGCGCACCGAGGCACGCCGCCCCTGTGAGAATACCGCCAGCATCGCTGCCATTTCGTCGAGAGAGTCCGCCATGTGACCGCCAAGTCGCGTCACCATTGCCCGGAACACGGCATCATCGCCCACGAGTGCGCCGGTATGGGACAGGGCCATCTTGGCCCCGAGGGCGGAGCGACCCACTTTCATCACAACAACAGGAATTTCCCGTGAGGACGCGCGTTCTAGTGCTGCCATGAAACCCTGAGGATCCCGCACACTTTCAAGGAAAAGGCCGATCGCTGTCGTTTCCTTGCGGCCAGCCATCCAGTCAAGATAATCGGCCGCCGTCGTCACGGTTTCAGACCCTGTGCTGACGGCCCGACAAAACCGCAGCGCGCGGCCATTATTCATCAGGGCGCCCAGAACGGAACCCGACTGTACAATCAATCCGATGCCCCCAGGGGAGAGGTCCAGAGGCACCGGGAAGGGAGTGATACGCAAGCCATGTGTCAGGTCATGCAATCCCATGCTGTTGGGCCCGCACATCACCGCCCCCGCGGAACGGGCCCTGTCCCCGATTCTTCGGCGCATATCCGCATCCGGGCATTCCGCGAAGATGGTCAGCGCCTTCGCCCCAGCCACCAACGCATCCTCGACAGCGGCTTCTACACGGTCTGTAGCAACGCAGAGAACTACATGATCGGGTGTCTCGGGCAAATCGCATAGTGCGGCGAAGACGTTCTGCGGCGGGTCGGAAAGCCTTGGGTTCACCCCCATTATCCGACCGGCAAAGCCGCCACCCTGGCACATTGACAACATCGCATGTCCGTAGGAGTCGGGCTTATCCGACACACCGACCAGCGCAACAGATCGCGGATTGAAAAGCGCGTCCAGCGCGGGAGAGGGGGCAGGTTGGCGCAGCATCAAGGAGTGTCCGATCGCGTGTCACCGGATACTGCACGCCGATCAAAAATTAGAAAAATCGATTTTCGATAAGATTACTTCTGGAAAATTTATACCCGACCAAACCGAGCCAGCGCCTCCAGAAGTCGGCCGGAAAAATCCTTTGCCGGTTTCGAAAGCTCCGCCCCGACCTTCGTTATCATCGCGATGCGGTAGTCGATCCGGGGTTCGAAGCTTCGCCATACCACGCCATCGTTGAGCGCCTGCATGCCGTTGAGGGCGTCGACCAATGCCACGCCGTCGCCAGCCGAGATCATCCTGCGCACCACGGCAAAGAAGAAGCCCCGCACGGTCATCTCGATCTCTACGCCAGCCGCGGAACAGACTTCCCTCAGTTGGCGATCCACCTGGTTCACGTTCTGAATCCCGATAAGCCGCTGCCCGACAAGATCCTGTGGCGTGACAGCGTGCTTTGATGCCAGATCGGAATCCTCTCGCATGATGCAAACACAGGGCAGAACTATTTCTGTGGCTGCAATGGAAGCCGCAGCAACCGGAGCCTCAATCAACCCGATATCGAGTTGTCCGTTTGCAACGAGATATGAAATCTGAGTGGAACTGCGCACCTGCAGATCCACCTCTACCAGTGGATGATCCGTCACGAAGGCCGAAATCAGTTCCGGCAGCAATGCAAAGGCCGGTGCGCCGATAGCCCCTATGCGCACCAGCCCGACCCCGCCCCGACCGATCAGCCGGGCGCGATTGGCGAACTGCTCCACCGCCATCAGCGAAAGCTCGGCGTCTTCGTTTAACAGGAAGGCCTCGGGGCGTGGGGTGAAATGCCCCTTAGAGCGATAGAAGAGTGCGAAACCCAGCATCTCTTCCAGCTTGGTCAGCGCCGTGCTGATCGCGGGCTGGCTGAGGTTGAGCCGCTGAGCCGCCTTGGTGACGGAGCCCTCCTCCATCACCGCATGAAACACTTCGATATGGCGCAGTTTCAGGTGCATAAAGGAAACATAAAGAAATCATAAAAAGACCGGTAGGAAATTCTCTAAAAGTCATATGTGAAGACATCAACCCCACTCACGCCGGCAGCCCAACCATCGCCATGCACGGCAAACCGGCCATTCACTTCGGCTGCAGCGAATGACTGCTTCCCCGCCCTTTCGGTAGGCGACGCGACCAGCCCAGAGTTGCCGTTCATGAAATTCGCAGCATCCGGTAACGGGCGGGAAGCAGTCATTCGCGGCAAGGGTAACTAACGTCGGCTATTACCCCTTTAGGTACGCTTGCGGGAGATCTCCGAGGCACCCAAATCGGCTCGTGCCGTCCACCAAGCTGAGATGCCGGAACGGACGGCTGCGGCGACCACTTGAAACGAGGAGGCAAGCCAGGGCCAGCACGAAAACGAAAGTGAGCCCGCTTTCTCCATTGCCTTCATCTTCTCCTCCTCCATCTTCCGGATCGCTATCGGGTTCATGTCATAGGTCGAAAACATTTGGGTCACTCCATGGTTGATTTTTCTGTCACAAGGAGGAGACTCGCAGAGCGCTGCAAACGGATCCGTGTCATGAGCGTCAAGGAAACGCAAAATCGAGGCCATGATGAAAAAACGCTGATCGTAACGCTTTTCGGAGCGCCTGCTTTCGAGTGTGTGAAAGAGGGACCGGCGCGGATCAACGGACGCAAGAACATGGCGCTCCTCTCGTTTCTTGTGGCGCAACCGGGAACGCGCCACGCGCGCGATCGGCTCGTCGATCTTTTCTGGCCTCTAGCGGCCAGCGGTTCGGGGCGCGCGAGTCTTCGGCAATCCCTAAGCGTCTTGCGCGGAGCTCTTGGTGAGCAGGCGGGAGCACTACTGGAGTCCGATCGTGATTCGGTTTGCCTGGTGGCACGAGGGCTGGTTAGCGACGTCATGCAGGTCGAGGCGCTCGCAGCGTCTCCAGACAAGCTTCCCCAAGGCTGGACGTCTCCACGCGGGCAGTTTCTCGAGGGTCTCTCCGGTTTAACACCCGATTTCGACAACTGGCGGGCAACCGAAGAGATGCGCCTGTCGCGGCTGATTTCTGACCTCCTGCGATCTGCGGCTGATAGGGCCGAGAATGCACGTCGCCTCGATGAGGCCGCAGGCTTTCTGACGCGGGTCCTGGATCGCGACCCGCTGGACGAAACAACTCTGCGGCGCCTGATGCGGCTACGGATGGCTCAGAAACGGCCGGACATAGCCTTGGGTCTCTATAACGAGATGGAGCAGCGGCTGAAGGCCGAGCTCGAAGCTTTACCCGAGGCTGAAACCCGCGAATTGGTGCGGGAGGTTCGATCACGGCGCCTTGCCCGCGCGCAGCCAGGGGCGCAGGCGCCTGAGCCGCGCACGACGCCGGACGAGGGAACGGAGCGCTCGCGTAATCTTTTCCCGGCCGCCAATCGCGACCGCCCATCCGTTGCGGTTCTGCCCTTCGAGAACCTGTCAGGCGATGCCGATCAGGACTATTTCGCGGACGGCGTCACGGAGGACATCATCGCCGAGCTATCGCGTTTCAGGAACCTGCTCGTGATTGCACCCAATTCGAGTTTCGCCTTCCGGCGAGACGGGGCAAGCCTCGTCAACATTGCGGATGCCTTACGGGTCCGGTTCCTGCTGCAGGGAAGCCTGCGACGCTCCGCGCAGCAAATCATGGTGACGGCTCGGCTCATTGACACTGAAACCGGGGAAAACGTGTGGTCCGACCGATATAGGCGGGAAATCCAGGACATCTTCCTGCTGCAGGAAGAGATCACCCGCAGCGTAGTCGGCGCATTGGCACCACAGATCGAGCTTGCAGAGATGGCCAGGGCGAAGCGCCTGCCCTCGGTCGCGGTTTCAGCTTATGACCTCGCCCTCAAGGCGCAGGCCATTCTTTACGACGCCTTCAGAAAGGGCGATGCCGATCTGTTCGGAAAGGCGCTCGAAATGGCCAAGGCATCGCTCGACCGCGACCCGACCATGATGAACGCGCTTTGGGTCGACGCCTTCGGCAGCCTCGAGGGGTACGTCTACCACTGGAGCGAAGCACCGCAGGAGTTGCTTTCGCGTGCAGGACGTGCCGCCGAGAGGCTTCTCGAACTGGATTCTTCCGACCCTCGCGGGTACACAGCCCGAGCGTTGGTGAGCGCGTATGGCGGATCCCGGCGGGACGCGCTTGCAGACCACCACTATGCCTTCGAGCTAAACCCCAACTTCACGACAAACATCTTCTGCATGGCCTGGTGTGAGTCACTTTGCGGAGAGACTGATGCGGCGCGGCAGCACGCCCAACTTGGACTCAGGCTGAGTCCCCGTGACACGGAAATCTGGCTTGGTATCGCCTATCTGGCCTTGGCGCAGGCGAGTTTTGCCGATGGTGATTACAGGGAATGCGAGAAATGGGCGCGCCTGTCCATTCAGATGCATCCGCGTGCGCCAATTCGCCAAGCCTTGATGAGCGCCTGTCTGGTCTGGAATGGCGATCGAGACGCGGCGAAGCGCCACCTGCGGGAGCTTTCAACCTTTGCACCGGACTTCATTCCCGGTGTCCTTGGCGGAGAGTTTGAACTCTTCAGCACCTCTGATGATAATGTCCGGTTCATTGAGGCACTGAGGTCTGCCGTTTCAGGCCCGGAATAAGCGCAGGTCGGACGTTGGCTTCATCTTAGGACAAGGTCCGGTAATGGGATGTACCGGCTGCTTCACCCAGCAGGTTAGGCTTGGCCTGTTTCACCTGCAGATAGGAGAA
>NZ_JBPBBA010000059.1:0-14947 GCF_050896395.1 Nioella aestuarii
CTTGTGTCGCTTGTTCGCCATTCTCTGTCCTCCGTTTCCTAAACATAACGGTGGACCAATTCAGATGGGGAGGCTCATGATCCTGCGGGAATACCCCGCATCCGCTTTGCGCACCGGCCAGCGCGGTCCGCGTGAGGAGCGGGTGGTCTTTACCCTGGATCTCACGACATCGGATGGGCTTTTCTCTGCCCGGAACTTCCGCATTCACTCGGGCGATCTCGTATTGGCCACGGAAAGTCCGGTCAGCTCGGTGCAGACTGTGTTCAGCCTGTTCGGAAGCGCCTTTGGTCTGGTGAACGCGGTTACGAACTAAGCCAATTCAGGGCAAGGAAATGGGCCGCGCATTGGGCGTGAGCCCATTGATACGCTCGATGTGAACCGGCAGACAGCGGGTCAGGAAATCGAAGTTTTCGACCGCATGGACGCGGGCGGCTTGGCCGAGATGGGCATAGTCGCCGGGGTTTGACAGGACCTCACAAACCTGACGCGCAAGCGCTTCGGGTTGGAAGAAGTCGACCAGCAGCCCGGTTTCCCCATGGCTCAGCGCCTCTCGCACCGGGGCCACGTCCGACGCGACGATGGTCGCGCCCATGGACATTGTTTCCAGCAGTGACCAGGACAGGACAAAGGGCACCGTCAGGTAGATGTGGCAACGCGACAGCTGCATCACTGTTTGGTAGTCGGAATAGGGGATGCGTCCGAGGAAGTGAACGCGGCTCCAGTCTACCCGATCGCCCACTTCGCGTTCCATTTCGGCGCGGTAGCCGCCGGCCTGCTTGCTTTCCTTGCCGTAGGACACCTCGTTGCCGCCAATGATCAAGGCACGGGCATTGGGGCGGGCATCCAGGATATGGGGCAGGGCGCGCATGAAGCTGTGAAAGCCACGCGTGGGTTCCATGTTACGCGCCATATAGGTAAAGATCTCATCCTCGCGCGTCACCGAGCGCCCGAGCCGGTCAAGCCGCACAGAGGCATTGGGGTTCGGCAGAAGCCTGTCGGTGCGAATGCCGTCATGGCAGGTGTAGATCTTGCTGTGGAAGCTTTTTGGATAGGTGTTCTTCTGCCATTCGGTCGGGGATTGCCCTAGATCCACGGTTTCCAGATTGGCAAAGTTGACCGCATTACGCGCGTGCATGATGAACGGCGTTGCGGCGCTGGTCGGAAATTCCGGGTCAAAGCCGACCGATCCGCCCTTTGCCAGGAAGTAATATTCGAAATACCCAAGCACGGGCACATCAGGCCAGACGATCTTGGTAAAGGTCAGTTCCCCCCAACCCACATGGCCAAGGATGACATCGGGGGTGAACCCCTCGGCCTGCAACTGCTGGCAGGCCAGCGCCGCGCCGTAACCCGCGCCTGTGCATTCCTCCCAATAGCGGGAGAGGCCATAGGCGTCCTTGGTGGGTTTGTGGTGCGGGGCATATTGAACCACGCGGATACCGGGGGTCGGGTCCACGCCCCGGCGCTGCGTCAGAAATACGATCTCATGCTCGCCTTGCGCGGCCAACCATTCCACCAGCTGGCGATACTGACCGGGATAGTTCTGATGAATGAAGAGAAGTTTCATGGGCAGGCCGGAATCTGATCACAAAAAAAGGGGCGGAACCGCTAAGCTAACGGTCCCGCCCCCTGGTGCAAGGTTTTCCTTAAAGCAGCGTTGCCAGATAGGCGCCGTAGCTGTTCTTTTTGAACATCTCGGCCCGCTGTGACAGATCTTCTCGGCTGATCCAGCCTTTGTCATAAGCGATTTCATCCAGGCACCCGGTTTGCAGCCCCTGCCGCTTTTCCAGGGTGCGCACGAAATTTCCGGCATCCAGCAGGCTGCCATGGGTGCCGGTGTCCAGCCAGGCATAGCCGCGCCCCATGCGTTTCACGCTGAGCTTTCCATCTCTAAGGTAGGATTCCAGAAGCGTGGTTATCTCAAGCTCGCCCCGAGCGGATGGCTGAACATTTCGGGCCCGCTCAGGCGCAGATCCGTCAAGGAAGTACAGCCCCGTCACCGCGTAGTTTGACGGCGGAACGTCCGGCTTTTCGATGATGCCGGTCACTTCGCCCGCACTGTCGAACGAGACCACACCATAGCGTTCCGGATCGGACACGTGATAGCCAAATACCGTGCCACCCCCGGTTTGACGATCTGCCTGAGCCATGATCTCGGGCAGTCCATGGCCGAAGAAAATATTGTCGCCCAACACCATTGCCGACGGCGCGCCCTGCAGGAAGTCCTCGGCCAGGATATAGGCCTGCGCCAGCCCGTCGGGGGAAGGCTGTTCGATATAGGTCAGGCTGATGCCCCATTGGCTACCGTCGCCCAGGGTGCGCTTGAATTGGTCCTGATCAACGGGCGTGGTGATGACGGCAATCTCGCGGATGCCGGCCAGCATCAGCACGCTAAGCGGATAGTAGATCATCGGCTTGTCATAGATTGGTAGCAGCTGCTTCGACACACCTATGGTGATCGGATAAAGCCGCGTGCCAGAGCCGCCGGCAAGGATGATGCCTTTGCGATTGGTCATGATGTCTGATCCTGAATGTCTTTGATGATGTTGGAAAGGGATCTTCGCCAATCGGGTCTGGAAATTCCGAAATGTTCGCTTGTGGATGAACAATCCATGCGGGAATTGGCCGGTCGCGCGGCCGGGGTGGGAAAGTCGCTGGTTGGGATATCCGCCACCTCGCAGGTCAGGTCTGCCTGGCGAAAGATCTCTCTCGCGAAATCGGCCCAGGACACGTCCGGCGTGCCCGAGAAATGGTAGGTGCCCGATTTCGACGGGTCCGCCTGAAGTTGTGCCGCAATGGACAGACAGGCCGCGGCGATATCGCTGGCAGGGGTCGGGCCGCCCACCTGATCTGCCACGATGGTCAGCCGGTCTCGGTCAGTGCCAAGCCTCAGCATCGTCTTGACGAAGTTCTTGCCGTGGGCCGACACCACCCAGGAGGTTCGCAGGATGGCGTAAGTTCCTCCCGCCGCCTGAATGGCGGCCTCTCCGGCCAGTTTGCTACGCCCATAGGCGCCAAGCGGCCCGGTGGGGGCCTCAACCGACCATGGCGCGGTCCCAGTGCCATCAAACACGTAGTCGGTGGAGATATGGACGAAGGGAATTCCCAGCTCAGCACAGGCGCGCGCCATCGCACCGGGGGCCGCACCATTGACCAGCGTCGCGGTGGCCTCGTCGCTTTCGGCCTGATCGACGGCGGTATAGGCGGCGGCATTGATGACCACCGTTGGCTGATGACGCAAGATCGCGTCCGAACAGGCGGCGGGATCAGTCAGGTCGACCTGATCGCGGCCCAAGGCGAGCACATCCGCCTGACGCTGCAATTCGGTTGCGACCTGACCGGTTTTTCCAAAGACGAGGATCGTCATGCCTTCACCCCAAGCCGCTTGCCCACGCCCTCGCGGGTCTGCAAGGCGCGCCACCAGCTTTCATTGTCGAGATACCATTGAACGGTCTTGCGCAGGCCCTCTTCCACGGTCACGGACGGCCGCCAGCCCAGTTCCTCGCGGATACGGGTGGGGTCGATCGCGTAGCGCGCGTCATGGCCGGGGCGGTCAGCGACATAGGTGATCTGATCGGCATAGGTTCCGTTCGCCTTGGGGCGCAGGTCATCCAGAATGCCGCATAGCGTTGTCACAAGCTCCAGGTTGGTGCGCTCATTCTCGCCGCCGATATTATAGCAGCGGCCAAGTACGCCATTTTGCACAACCAAAAGCAGCGCGTCGGCATGATCCTCGACATACAGCCAATCGCGAATATTCGACCCGTCCCCATAGATCGGCAGCGGCTTGCCCGCCAAGGCGTTCAGGATGATCACCGGAACCAGCTTTTCAGGGAAGTGATACGGCCCGTAATTGTTGGAACAATTGGTCAGAACCACCGGCAACCCATAGGTTTCATGCCAGGCACGCACCAAGTGATCGGATGACGCCTTTGACGCCGAATAGGGGCTGCGCGGGTCGTAGGGCGTGTCCTCGGTAAACTGCACCTCAGGATCGGCTGGCAGCGATCCGAACACTTCGTCGGTCGAGATGTGATGAAAGCGGAACCCGTCGGGCCGACCGTTTTCCACCCAGTATTTCCGCGCCGCTTCCAGCATATTGAAGGTGCCGGAGATATTGGTCTCGATGAAGTCGCCCGGCCCGTCAATGGATCGGTCCACATGGGATTCCGCCGCCAGATGCATCACCGCATCTGGTTTGTGCTCCGCAAAGATCCGATCCAGTGCCGCGCGGTCACGGATATCTGCATGTTCGAACGTGTAATGATTGCTGTCGGCCACCGGCGCCACATTGTCCAGGCAGGCCGCATAGGTCAGCGCGTCGAGGTTCACGACGTCATGGCCACGGGCGACGGCAAGGCGCACCACGGCCGAGCCGATAAACCCAGCCCCGCCTGTCACAAGCAGTTTCATCGCTACGCACCCTCCCAGGTGAAGGGATTGTCCAGATCCTTCAGCAGGGGCGCTGCGGCATCTTTATCAGACAGCATCGCCTGAACGTCGCCCATCCCCCAGTCGATGCCGATATCAGGGTCGTCAAACCGCACTGCGCCATCGGCTTCGGGGGCGTAGTAGTCGGTACATTTGTAGATGATCTCGGTGTCTGGTTCGCGGGTTACGAAGCCATGCAAAAAACCTGCTGGAATCATCAGCTGCTTGCCATTCTCAAAGCTCAGCTCGATGCCGTACCATTGGCCATAGGTGGGCGAGCCCTTGCGGATATCCACCGCCACATCAAACAGCCGCCCGCGCCCGCACCGAACCAATTTGGCCTGTGCATGTGGTGGCGCCTGGAAATGCAGGCCACGCACAGTGCCGACCTGGGCAGACAGCGAATGATTGTCCTGCACGAAGTCGTAGTATAGCCCGTGCTCAGCCATCTGCCGTTTGTTCCAGCTTTCGCAGAAAAAACCACGGGAATCGCCAAATCGACGAGGTGTCAGGACGCGCAGTCCTGGAATCTTGGTTTGCTCAACCTGCACACAACACCTCTCATGATTGCTCTTTGGACGGGGTTGTTCTTGGGTATTTTGCGTCTGGTTGCAATGGGCATGTCCGCAAAGCCCATTTCAAGCGGATCAACGGACCGCAGAAAACGCCGTGCCACTATGCGCATATGATTGTAGGATTTGGTGGAGCCTAGGGGGATCGAACCCCTGACCTCTTGCATGCCATGCAAGCGCTCTCCCAGCTGAGCTAAGGCCCCATCTAAACGTCTTCGTCCTGACGGTAGGCGGGGTTTATGAAAGAGCGCGGCGATGTTCAAGCGAAAAAATGCCCCCCGCCACCAGTTGTGGGGAGAACGCGAAAGATCGCCGTGACCGATCAAGGCGCACTCCAGCCGAGTGCCCTGCATGCATCATAGAATTCCTCGTCAGGACGTTCAGTCTGGATCTGCCATTGGTTGGCGGAACCCGGTTCCAGGTTCACTGCGCCATCCGAGCCGCCGGAGACGTCCAGCGCTTCGGCGATCTCGGGGAATGGTCCTGCGATGATTTCAAATTCCGGCCCCCAAACCCAGATCGTCGGCAGATAGCCGTATGGCCCCCGTTGGCTACCCCGATTGCAGACCGAGTCGATGGCCCTTTGGCGGGCTTCGCGCTGCTGGTCCTGCTCGAACTGATCGACGCTCGATCCGACGGGGAACTGCCATATCGAGCGTAGAGCGATGTCCGTGAAGGTTGACGAGACCTGGATGACTCGATTCGAGTATCCCTCTACCCACGCGCTTTGCCAGCCATTGCGGTTCTGGTAGCCGCCACCGGAGAACCGGATCACGTAGTATCCGCCTTCCGTCAGGATATCGGCCATGCCCCCGGCGGGCCCCGAAAGCCGTGCTTCGGCTTGGGACAGCATCGCGCCGATGTGCGTTATCTCCTCGCGTCGGGCAAGGGCGGCATCGGCCAGCGCCTCCCTGTTTTCCAGATCAATGGCCGCGACGATTGCCAGAAATTCATCGGACAGGGCCGCATGCACCGTTGCCAGGTCGATCTGACCAGATCCGAAAGCACCTGCGCTCATGCGTTCCAGAAAGCCGGCAGCGGCCTCTCTGAGCAGCCGGGATGCCGCTGAGCCTGTCAAAAACTCCTCTATGCTCTGCGCTTCGCCTTCCCCGAGCATGGCTTGAAGCATCAGGGTCGAAAACACGCGCTGCACCTGATCTTCTGACAGCAGGGTTGCCCCGTTCACACCATCGTCGACGAGGAAACCGTCGCGGTTTTCCCGCAGTCGGTCGAGCTGGTCTGCTTCAGAAGCAAGTACATCGCGCACCTCGCGCGCATCGCTCAGCCATGTTCAAGCTGGGTCCGATTGGTGCTGTCTTGCAGAAGATCGGCAAGGAGACTGGCGCTTTGACCATGTCCGAGGTTGGGAAGGGCAAGGCAAAACCAAAGGCCGAAGAAGGCCAGTCGCAAGTATGGCATGGGCTCAATCCAGTGGTGTTCAATGCCCGCATCATACAAGGAACATGCGATTCTGGAAAACCCGCAGGACCGGGCGCGCATGACAAAAGGCGGGCCCATGCGGACCCGCCCTTCATTATCCGTTTCGACGCTGGATCAGCTGTCGTCGTCGTCCGACGCCACGTCCTTCAGATCGTCGAGGGGGACGCTGTCGTCATCCTCATCGTCTTCCAGCAGATCATCATCCAGATCAATGTCATCGCTGTCATCGTCCAGCAGTGCATCGGCGTCATCGACCAGCACGTCATCATCGTCGCTTGGCTTGGCTTGGGCTTTGTCAGCCTTGTCCGCGACCAGCGTGCGAGATGCTTTGCCTGTTTCGACCACAACCGTTTCGCCCGTGTAGGGGCTGACGATCGGGGTCTTGTTCAGGTCGTAGAAGCGCTTGCCGGTTGTCGGGCAGACACGTTTGACGCCCCATTCTTCTTTGGGCATGACACCCCCTTCAATCATCGCTATCGAGGAATTGCGGTCACCTGCCACAATGTCGGGGGGCTGTAAAGCCTTTCGTCGGACCAATTGCAAGAAGCCGGGCAGCAAGACGCGTATGGGGGACAGTATCCACATTCTTGGGGGCGATCCGCCGGTTGAAGTGATTCTGAAGCGGTCAGCACGGGCGCGGCGCTTTACCCTGCGCGTGTCACGATCCAATGGGCGGGTTACTCTGTCGATGCCCCATTTCGCGCGCAAAGCCGAAGCGATTGCCTTTCTCGATGCCCGCGCCGGGTGGGTCCGCAAGCATCTGGCCGCCAGCCCCACCCCTTCGCGGCCTGAAATCGGGGAGGCGATTCCGATCGAAGGGCAGTTGCGGCCGATCGTTCACGGCAAGGGCCGCTCGGCACGGCTGATTGATGGCCGCGTGGAGCTGCCCGAGGGGCAGGAAGGGCCGCGTATGGCTGCGCTACTGAAGCAAATGGCGCGGGACCGGTTGGCGGAACGGTCGGCCCACCACGCGGGCGTTCTGGGGCGCGGTTACGGCAGGATCACGCTGCGCGACACCCGCAGCCGGTGGGGCAGCTGTTCTTCTAAGGGCGATCTGATGTATTGCTGGCGGCTCATCATGGCCCCGCCCGAGGTGCTGGATTATGTTGCCGCCCACGAGGTGGCGCATCTGGCTGAGATGAATCACTCACCCGCCTTCTGGGCGGTATGCGAACGGCTCTGCCCCGGCTATCAGCCGCATCGAGACTGGTTGCGCAAGAACGGCGCGGACCTGCTTGCATGGCGCTTTGACCGCTTGCCCTAAGCCGGGGCTTGTGATCGGGTGAGACTATGCTTTTGACACAGCGCCCCCCCGAAGCGGCGACCACCGTTGCCCATGACCGGATCTACCGCACGATTCGGACCCGGATCATGCATGGCCAGATGTTGCCCGGCGAAGCGTTGACGCTGCGCGGCATCGCCAAGGAATTCGACGTCTCGATGACCCCCGCCCGAGAGGCGCTGCGGCGGTTGGTGAGCGAAGGGGCGCTGTCGTTGTCGTCTTCGGGACGTGTGTCCACGCCCGAGTTGACCAATGACCGCATCGAGGAACTTGCAGCCATCCGCGCGCTCTTGGAACCAGAGCTGTCCGCCCGCGCCCTGCCGCGCGCGCATCTGGCGCTGATCGACCGGATGGATGTGATCAACAGCACGGTCGCCGAGGCGGTCGCGCATCGCGATCCGGTGGCCTATATCCGCGCGAATCTGGAGTTTCACCGAACGCTATATCTGCGCGCGCAGGCTCCGGCGATGCTGGCATTGGCAGAGACAGTCTGGCTGCAACTGGGGCCGACCATGCGGGCGCTTTACGGGCGTCTCAGGCGCACAGATCCGCCGCGACATCACAAGCTGATCATTGCGGCACTGAAGGCGGGGGATGAGCCGGGTCTGAGGCTGGCGGTGCGCGCGGATGTCACGCAAGGGCTGCGGTTGCTGGCGGGCTAAAAGAGGTAGCCCCCGAAACACCACCCGTGCCCTCCCATACAGATGTGAGGTCGGTTTCGCCGCCTTTGGCGTCGATCCGGGGGCGGTCCTCGTCAGGCGCCTCTGGCGCCCTCCTTGGACCGCGTTGCCACGGGATCGGGGTGAGCGCGGCGACCCGATCCGATGGATGCGCCGGTTGACAGCGACGATGCCTCCGGCGGGGGTATTTTTGCAAAGAAGAAGGAGGGAGGGATCAGTCTGCGGTCAGGCAGGGATCCGGGATCCAACCTATGCGGCCGTCCTGCGCCTGGCAGCGGGTCCAGCCGAGGCGGTGCTCCAGCGGGGCGAGCAGGTCGCCGGGCGTGACGGTCAGCTCTGCTGTGTCGAATTGTTCAGCGATCTGGCTGCCATCGACGATGTCGGCGGGCACCCAACCGCCGAGGTCGCCGCTGTTCACCACCCATTGCCAGCCGGGATAGTCGTCGTCGACCCTGCCGGGGGTGACCCGCTCGCCCGCCGTGACGGCGAGCGCGGGGGAATAGGTTGCGCGCCAGGGTTTGACGACGCGCACCTTGATATCGTCAGGCGTGGATTGCGCCATCGCCGCAGGCGAGTGCCGCTTCGCGCACTGCTTCGGAGAAGGTGGGGTGGGCATGGCAGGTCAGCGCCACGTCCTGGGCCGAGGCACCGAATTCCATCGCAACGCAGATCTCGTGGATGAGATCACCCGCGCCGGGGCCGATGATGTGGCAGCCCAGGATGCGGTCGGTTTCCTTGTCGACGATCATCTTGACGAAGCCTTCGCCCTGGAACACTGCCTTGGCGCGGCCATTGCCCATGAAAGAAAACTCGCCAACCTTGTAGGCGAGGCCCGAGGCTTTGACCTCTTCCTCAGTCTGACCGACGGCGGCAACTTCGGGCGCGGTGTAGATCACGCCGGGGATGACGGAATAGTTCACATGGCCATGCTTGCCCGCTATCTGTTCAGCCACGGCCATGCCCTCATCCTCGGCCTTGTGGGCCAGCATCGGGCCTTCGATCACGTCGCCGATCGCGTAGATGCCAGGAACGTTGGTGGCCCAGTGGGCGTCTGTCTTGATCTGGCCGCGCGGGGTCATCTCGATGCCCAGTTTGTCGAGCCCCAGACCCTCGGTGTAGGGGCGGCGGCCGGTGGCGACCAGCACCACATCGGCATCGACCTGATGCTCGCTGTCATCCTTGCGCAGCTTGTAGTTCACTTTGGCCTTGGTCTTGAGCGCCTCGACCGACTGCACCGCAGCGCCCATGACGAAATTGAGCCCCTGCTTTTTCAGGATGCGCTGGAAGGTTTTGGCGACTTTGCCGTCCATCCCGGGGGTGATCTGGTCGAGGAATTCGATCACAGTCACCTCTGCCCCGAGGCGCGCATAAACAGAGCCCAGTTCCAGCCCGATGACGCCCGCGCCGATCACGACCATCTTCTTGGGCGTCTTGGACAGTTCCAGAGCGCCAGTGGAGGTGACGACGATTTTCTCGTCAACCTCGACGCCGGGCAGGGTGGAGGGCTCGGACCCCGAAGCAATGACGATGTTCTTTGCTTCATGGATGTCGTCACCGACCTTTACCTTGCCGGCCTCGGGGATCGAGGCCCATCCCTTGATCCAGTCGATTTTGTTCTTCTTGAACAGGAACTCGATGCCCTTGGTGTTCTGGCCGATCACGTCATCCTTGTAGGCCAGCATCTGCGGCCAGTCGACGGAGGGCGACTTGCCCTTGAGACCCATCTTGGCGAAGTTGTGCTCGGCTTCGTGCAGGCTATGGGAGGCGTGTAGCAGTGCCTTGGAGGGGATGCAGCCGACGTTCAGGCAGGTGCCGCCGAGAGCCTCGCGGCCTTCCACGCAAGCGGTCTTCAGACCCAGTTGCGCGCAGCGAATGGCTGAGACGTAGCCGCCGGGGCCACCGCCGATGATGATGACGTCATAGCTTGCCATGTTGACCTCCTTGGTCGTCGTTCCGGGCGTGTTTCAGAGGGTATGCGGGGCCGAATCCCCCTGCGTCAACCGCTAATGGAAAATCACCCAGAAAATTGGGGTGATTTTTTGCCTCCGTTTTTCGGAGTCCTCAAATTTGTGATCACAAATGAAGTTGCACGCCTATTCTGCCGCATTTAGCAAGGCTGGATCCATCGGCTCGGCCGTCCATTCGGAGATTTTCTCGGACGTTAGTATGCGGTCACGGCGTTCATAGAACCAATGCAGCGCGGCCTGTTCGAGGTGATACAGGATCAGGTCTTCGCGCAATTCTTCGAGTTCTTCCCTCACTTGCGGTAGCAGGCGGTGGATCGAAGCATCCTCGACCTCATTGCGGTTGCAGCGCTGGTAGAAGATCGAGTCCTTGAAATACTTTCCCAGGCCCTGTGTATTGGCAGCGCCGCGATCGTTCTTCATCAGGAAGGTGTCGTCAGACCGGATCGCATAGTGATTGATCTGGGCATTGTCCCAGGTCAGTTCTGCCCTGTCCATCTTGCGGTGGCGTTCATGGGGCGGCTTGAAGAGCGAGTCGGACGTGATCTGCACCCCGCGCGTGTTGTGATTGCGCACCTTGGGATGGGTCGGATGCTTGGGCATGTGGATCGAGACGGCGGAGAACTTGCGCGCCTTGAACATGGCCTTGTGCAGGCAGGAATTCCACGCAGGCTCTGCCTTGGCCATGGTGAAGTTTTCCGTCACCAGACCGCCGGGCCAAGTCTGGTGCCCGGAATTGCCGAAGAGCCGCCAGGCGATGGCGATGCTTTCCGTGGGCGGCATGAGGTCGAGGAGATCGTCCACGTGGCCCTTGCCGCAAGTGATGTTGAGAAACTCGTCGCTGTCGACATGCAGGCACCATTCGGCGAGCACCAGGTCATCCACATCCTCGCGTGCGATGCGCAAGGACTCCATCTGTGGGCGGCCCGCGCCGCGCCAGTCGTTGCGCAGGTGGCGGACATATCCCATCTGCTCCAGCCGATCCAACATCAGGTCGGTGCCGTCTGTGCAGTTATTGGTGACGATGACGGCCTTGTCGAAGCCGATCACGCGGTAATACGCGATCCATTCCAGCAGGAACATGCCCTCGTTACGCATACAGGATAGAACAACCTTGTCCCCGTGGCGGCTGGTCATGCGGCTTTCTCCTCGTCCACGGGCAGGGTCCATTCGGCGATGCGTTCAGGCGTCAAAACCCGCTTGCGGCGATTGTCCCACCAGATGTTAGAGGCGTGTTCGAGGGTCGCCAGCAGAGGATCGGCGCGCAGCGTGGCCAGGCGGTCCTGCAACTCGGACAAGTGGCGCAGAATGGAAGTATCTTCGCGCCGGTTTGTGTTGTAGCGGCGGTGGAAGGTGGAGTTGAGATAGCGCTTGGTTCCGCCCCGGTCGGCGCCATCACCGCGGTCGTTCTTCAGTAAGAAAATATCTTCGGATTTGATCGTGTAATGGTTCACGCAGGCGCCATCCCAGGTGAGCTTCTCTCGGTCCATCCCGCGATGGCGTTCATGGGCCATGGTGTAGAGTGCCGTCGTGTCGATGGCCTCACCCATGGCGTTGCACTGGGTCGCATCAGGGCGCAGCGGGTGTTTGGGCATATGCACCGTCATGGTCTGGAATTTCTTCGGCTGGAACAGGGCCTTGTGAAAGGCCGTGGACCAGAAGGGCTTCTTGTCACAGCGGGTGAAGTTTTCCACGACATTCCCGCCGGGCCAGGTCTTGTGGCCGCTATCCCCGAAGGGCCGCCAGGCCAGCGCGCAGGCGTCGAAACCCTGCACAACATCGATCAGGTCATCCAGCCTGTGATCCCCATGAAAGACGTTCAGAAACTCATCGCTGTCCACGTGCAGCAGCCAATTGGCCTCGGCCACCTCCGGGATGTCATCCATTGCCATGCGCAGACCGTGGATCTGAGGGCTGTCAGCCTCGTAGCCGCGATTGCGGATATGTTTGACCTGCCCCAGTTCCTGCAACCGGTCCAGCATCATGTCGGTGCCATCGGCGCAATCATTGCTGATGACGACGATATGATCGACCCCGAGCAGGCGGTAATAGGCCACCCATTCGAGCAGGAAGATCCCCTCGTTCTTCATGCAGGACAGGACGGTTCGGGTTCCAAAGCGGCTGCTCATCAGCTTGGCCCTTCGTGTAACTGCTCGTTCCGGCGCTCTCATGGCGCGTTTGGGCAGAGTATGCCGTGCAAGGGGGAAAAGGGCAAATGAAAGCGGTCGAGGCGGAGGCGGGCAGGAAAAATCTTTCGGAAGATTTTTCGGGGTTTTCCTGAAGAATTTTCCAGAAAATTATTCCTGTTCCCCTAGATCAGAGCCGCCGCCAGCATGATCACGGTGGCCCCGAGCCCCACGGACCAAAGAACCGAGCGCCAGGGCACCCAGCCAAAGGCATAGGCGGGGACGTAGAGAATGCGAGCGGCAAGGTAGATCCAGGCGCAGGTGGTGGTGAGGGGGGTGGAGGTCTCGCCCAATGTCACGACGACCACGGCGATGGTGAACAGGATCAGCCCCTCGAAATGGTTGGTCATGGCCCTGTGCAGGCGGCCCGTGCGGGGGCTCACCTGATCCATCAGTGGTTTTTGCAGGTGGTCCGGGTCACGGGGAGAGAGGGTTTTCGCAACCCCAAGTTCCAGATTGGCGGGGATGGCCATCAGGGTGATCTGAACGACTTGCCAAAGGGCTGCGAGGGCGAGGACGGTGAGTTCAGGAGTCATGCCTTGGCCTCGTAATCGGAAAAATACCGGCTGAGGGTAGCGCGGTCTGAATCCGAGACGATGGTATCTCCGGTGTCGTCCAGCAGATCCTTGAGAAGGTACCATTCGTCTGTTCTGGCGACATGGCCGCGTTTGAGGACTTTTGTCGCGGTGCGTTTCAGCAGGCCGGATTCGGAGAAGAAGTCAAAGCCGACCTCCTGTCTGAACGCGGTGAGGAAGCGGCCGACCTCGGCCCGCGTCTCCGGCGCTCCTTTGCGCAGATGATAGGTCAATTCGCCGGCCGTGACGGCATACCATTGCCGCACTTCCTTCAGGAACTGGAAGTAAGTCGGGCCGGAGTAGGCGTCGAATTCTGCCAGGGTGGAAGCGCCTGTTTGGACGAACTCGTCGAGGTCGGGCTGGGCCTCCGGGGCGTGGGCCTGCTGCCACATTGCGATGCGCCAGTCGCGGTAGAAGTCTAGGCCGCGCAGCAGGCGGACGAGGGCGTCGCGGGTCTGGGCGCGGGTGGGTTTGGGGGGCATGCGGAACCTATGACGCTTCGGAGCCTGCCCGGATGCGAAATCCGGGCAGGCGGGGTCTGATGTGCCGTGGGAGAGTTTACAAATCCATCAGCAACCGCCGGGGATCTTCCAGTGCTTCCTTCACCCGCACAAGGAATGTCACCGCGCCTTTGCCGTCGACGATGCGGTGATCGTAGGAAAGCGCCAGGTACATCATCGGGCGGATCACGATCTCTCCGTTCACCACCATCGGGCGGTCCTGGATCTTGTGCATGCCGAGGATGCCCGACTGCGGGGGGTTCAGGATCGGCGAGGACATGAGCGAGCCATAGACGCCGCCGTTCGAGATGGTGAAGGTGCCGCCCTGCATTTCCGCCATGGACAGTTTGCCGTCACGGGCGCGCTTGCCCTTTTCGGCGATGGCCTTCTCGATCTCGGCAAAGCTCATCTGGTCGGCGTCGCGGATGACCGGAACCACCAGACCCTGTGGGGTGCCGGCGGCGACGCCCATATGAACGAAGTTCTTATAGACGATATCGGTACCGTCGATTTCGGCATTGACCTCGGGCACTTCTTTCAGCGCATGGCAGCAGGCCTTGGTGAAGAAGGACATGAAGCCAAGGCGCACGCCGTGCTTCTTCTCGAACTGGTCTTTGTACTGGTTGCGCAGCGCCATGACCTCGGTCATGTCCACCTCGTTATAGGTGGTCAGGATCGCGGCGGTGTTCTGCGCGTCTTTCAGGCGGCGCGCGATGGTCTGGCGCAGGCGGGTCATCTTGACACGTTCCTCGCGCGCGGCGTCATCAGCGCTGACCGGGGCGCGTGGGGCGGCCACAGGGGCAGCCGCAGCAGAGGGGGCCGGGGCAGGGGCGACGACGGCCTTCAGCACGTCTTCCTTCATGATACGGCCATCACGGCCGGTGCCCTGAACCTGATCTTCCGACAGACCCTTTTCCGCCATCAGCTTTTCGGCCGAGGGGGCGTTCTTGATGTCAGCGGCAGCGGCAGCGGGGGCCGCAGCCGGCGCCGCTGCAGGCGCTGCAGCCGAGGCGGATGCGCCACCGATCACGGCCAGCTTGGCGGATGCATTGACGGTCGTGCCTTCGGGCGCAACGATCTCCGACAGCACACCGGACGCGGGCGCGGGCACTTCGACAGACACTTTGTCGGTTTCCAGCTCGCACAGCATCTCGTCCTGAGCGACGGTGTCGCCGACCTGCTTGAACCAAGTGGATACGGTTGCCTCGGTCACGCTTTCGCCAAGCGTCGGCACCATCACATCAACCGCGTCGCCACCATCGGAAGCGGGGGCAGCAGCTGCCGGGGCTGCGGCGGGCGCGGGCGCGGGGGCAGCGC
>NZ_JBPBBA010000060.1:0-14313 GCF_050896395.1 Nioella aestuarii
CCCGCCCACCCACCCGCGCCCGCCTGCGGCCCCCGGCGCGAGTGGACCGCGCAGCCCTCAAGGTGCTGGCGTGATCAGGTCGTTGACGGCTGAGAACGTGCTCTCCTTCCTGGTCAGGGACAAGACCGCGTCCTGGATCGCCTCTGCCCGCGATTGGCCAAGAACCGGCGCCGCATAGGTCATGAACTTTTCGCAAATCGTATCGGCATCAAAGGGCGCTTCCGGCCCACCCGAAGCATTGAGATCCCCCGAGGCAAAAACCGATCCATCCTGCATCGTGATCTCCACATCGGCCCAACGTCCGGCTGGAAACCTGTCTTGGTGCCGCTGGTCTACAGCGGTTTCAGTGAGGGCAACCAATCGGGCCACGCGCGGATCTGACAGGCCGTCACCAGAGATCTGGTCAAGTCCGATGTGGCCATTGATCAGCATCCACGCGACCGGAAAGGCCAGCGCATATTGCGCCCGCGCCGAATGGTCCGGCATTCCGGGATAGAGCGCCACGGCTTCGGCAAAGCTGCGGATGGTAATGCGCGCGATCTTTGAATGGTCGATCCCGTGGCGGGCACGCAACAGCCGGGCACCGTCGATCGGTGCGTGGGCCCATCGGCAGATCGGATAGGGTTTCACATATTGCTCTTCGGTGATCCATTCGCGCCCAAGGCTGGCCCAGTGCGGCGCCATGTCGGGCGCTTCCAGTGTGATCGCAGGCGCACCGGTAAAGCCTTTCTCGGCCATGATGACCGAAGAAAGCCCCACAAGCGCGCCCATGCCCGACCCGTCATGCAGCATCGATGGGTTGGCAATCTCTCGCATCATCTGGCTACGGGGGCCGTGATATTCCGCAATGCCGAGCGCGTGGCGAAGCTGCGCATCTGAGAGCCCCCGAAGCCGTGCAGCCAGTGCCACAACCCCAAGCGCATTCCAGGCGCCGGAGGTGTGGTAGTCGCAGGCAGATGCATGCAGGGCGACGCCCGCCCGTCCCGCGACTTCGTAGCCGACAACCAGCGCTGCCAGGGTTTCGGGGCCGGTCAGGTCGGGCAGGTGGTGCGCCAATGCTGACAGGGCGGGCATAACCGCCACGCCGATATGGCCCTTCACAGGGTTGTACCCATCATGGCCGTCGAGATTGTCGATCTGGGTGGCGGCGGCAAAGGCGGCCCCGGCCAGGCTGGCGGTACGGCCATCGAACAACATGGGCGCGGACATGGCCGGATCAGACGTCCCATAAAGCGCCAAAGTGGTGTCACGGGCGATATGGCCGGCTTGCATCGGGGCCGCTGCGGCACAGATGCCAAGCGTATCGAGCAGCAAAAGCGCAGCGCGCGTCTGTGTCGGCGCAGGGATCTGCGCGGGGCTGCTGCGCAGCGAGACATCTGCGAGCAATGTGAAGGTGTCAGAGGGGGTGGGAATGGCGATGGACATGGGGACGCTCCTGCAGGTCACAGGATCAAGCTAGCGCCGGGTCTGCATTCTATTGTTGCCGGTGTCCGACGAAAACGGCCCCCAAAGAGTCGATTTCAACCCTTGGAGGAAGCAAAGGCGACAACAGCCTCGACCAGCACATCCAGCGTGTCGATCACATCGGCATCTGCGCTGGTGGCTTCTGCAATCAGCGACATCTCGGAGCAACCGATCACCTGCGTTCTGGCACCCATCGCCAATAGCTCCTCAGAGGCGGCTCGTACTATGTTCCGCGCCTCAACCGTAGCACCATTCGCCTTGATGATGCGGATTGCGTGCAGCAGCGGAGCGTCGTCCGCTAGCCACACCGGGGTTGCGCCGACCTTGGCCAGTGCCTTGTCGAACACCCCGGTGATGCGCGTAGCGGGCGACGCGAGGATGCCAACTTTGCCCACGCCCACCCGTTCCGCCGACAGTGTCACCATGTTCAAAAGCGGGATCTTGACCGCCGCCGTAATGCTGGCGGCATAGGAATGGGCGGTGTTGCAGGGCATCGCCAGGGCCTCGGCCCCGCCAGCCTCCAGCCGCCGCGCCATTTCTGCCAAGACCGGGGCGGGATCGCCGCCGGTGCCCTCGATCAGATGAGCAATGCGCGAGGGCACCTGCGGGTTCATGTCAATGAGCAGTGGAATGTGATCGGAATCATCCTCGGCTGGAATGGCCTTAAGCAGCCGTTGCTGCATCAGAATCGTGGCCTCTGGCCCCATTCCCCCAAGGATACCGATCCGGCGCATCTTATTTTCCGAACGCAAAGTCATATCCGAACAACCCCACGGCTCCCCCGGTGTGCAAGAAGACGACGCGCTGATCTTTAAATTTCCCTTTGCGGGCAAGGTCGATCAGCCCGGCAGCGCCTTTGCCGGAATAGACCGGGTCCAGCAGGATGCCTTCCAGCTCTGCGAACATCTTGATCGCTTCCAGCCCGCTGTCTGTGGGCAGACCGTAGCCCTCGCCCACGTAGTCGGTATTTGCCATGACGTCCGCGCGCGTGACCACGCCGGGGCAGCCAAGCTTCTCTGCCGTGCGACAGGCGAGGTCATAGACCATCTGTTCCTGCTTTGGCTGCGGTGCCCGGGTGCCGATGCCAAGAACGGGAATCCCTGCGTTGATCGCCTTCATGCCCGTGACCAGCCCCGCCTGAGTTCCCGAGGATCCCGTCGCGTGCACCACCCGGTCGATGACCAGCCCGCGGTCATTGGCCTGGCCCACCAATTCGAAGGCGCAGTTCACATAGCCAAGCGCGCCGGTCGGGTTCGACCCGCCGCCGGGAATGACATAGACGGTTTTGCCCTTTGCGCGTTCGGCCTCGGCGGCTTTTTCCATTTCGGCGGGCATGTCGGTGCCGCTGGGAAATTTCTCTGTCGTTGCGCCGTGCAGATGGTCGAGCAGCACATTGCCATTGGCGTTGTAGTTCTCGTTATTGTAGCCGGTGCGGTCTTCCAGAAGGATGTGACAACCCATGCCGAGCTTGGCGGCGAAGGCTGCGGTCTGGCGGCCATGATTGGTCTGTGTAGCGCCCTGGGTCATCACCATATCGGCGCCCATCTCGACGGCCTCGGCCATCAGAAACTCCAGCTTGCGGGTTTTGTTGCCGCCGGTGCTCATCCCCGTGCAGTCGTCGCGCTTGATCCAAATCTCACAGCCCAGTTCCTTGGACAGGCGCGGCATGGGCTCCAGCGGCGTGGGCAGGTGCGCGAGGTGTAGGCGGGGGAAACGGGCGAGATGCATGGGCGGCTCCGATACAGGGGTTCGAAGCGGAGCCTAACGCTGTCTCCGACGTGGCGTCCAGAGCGATCTGAGGCGCGTAAGGGGTTTGTTTCGCTTAGGTTTCGCGTAACTTAAGGTTGGTTTCCAGAGCTCTTAACTTGCGCGGGGCAAGGCCTTTGCAAAGGCCTTTCAACGGCCTTGCAAGGCCGTTCTCGCGCTCCGCTCAAACGATGGGTCTTCGGCGCAGAAGGTATATGTCCATGATCCAGCCATGGGTGGTTCGGGCTTCAGAACGTGCGGTGACAATCGCATCTGAAATGTCAGCAACGGGGCCGGACAGGGATATCTCATTCTCCATCCCGGCATAGCCCGTCCACCAGATATGCAGCCCTTCAGAGGCTAGGCCGCGAAAGCTCAATTCACCATCCAGCATCACCACGGCGGTATCCGTTCCTTCCGGAAAGCCGTTGTCGCGGATCTGACGGCCAGTGGTGACCACAACAGGCCCATTGATCTCGTTGAGCGGAATGGCGTGGGCTGCGGTCAGCGCCTGGATCGAGGTGATGCCGGGGATCATGCGTGTTTCAAGCGGCAGCAATCGGGCTACTCTTTCCGCGATCCGAAGCGTGGAATCATATAGTGACGGATCGCCCCAGACGAGGAAGGCCACGCGGGTCCCCTGACCCAGATGCGCGCGAATGTTTTCCGCCCAGATTTCCGCTATCGCGTCGTGCCAGGCGTCCACGCGCGCGCGGTAATCGGCAATCGATGGATCGCGCTTGGGCAGGGCGAATTCCACCACGTTCGTTGCCGGGTTGGTCAGCAAATCGGCGCAGATCTGGCGACGCAGGCCCGCGAGGTCATCCTTGTCAGCCCCTTTCGTGGGGATCAGGATCAGGTCGGCCGCGTTGATTGCGTCAATCGCCTGAAGCGTCAGATGACGCGGGTTGCCGGTGCCGATGCCGATAAGGTCAAGCGCGATCATGGGGGCCTCATGAAAATGCCCCCCGGGGGTAGCGGAGGGCATAGGGGTTGTCCAGCGGATCAGGCCGCGTCCGGTTCCGGGGCCGCAAAGCGGGCGGTTAACCATCCGAGCAGAGCCCAGACAGCCAGCGCGACACCCAGAACCCGGGCCGAGAACTCGGCGGCCAGTTCGGGTGGAGCATAGCCGAAATACTCGTCCAGAACCGGGGCACCTATGGCATGGGGCAGGGCAACCAGCGTGGCCCCTGCAATCACGGTCAGCACACCACGGCTATAGGCGATCAGGGCCAGCCCGCCAGCGGTCGCCACGACCGTGCCCAACCACCAGTACTGGCGCAGGGTGATATCCGCGCCGATGGCACCGGGCAGTTCCGGGGCCAGGCCCATTGCCGGGGCCAGCTGGAACGTCGCAAAGCCTGCGATGCCCCACAGGACACCCTCTTGCGGCGTGATCGTGCGGCCAAAGAGGCCCGCCACATGATACCCCGCCACAAGCACAAGCCCGTAGCCCGCATAGATGAGCCCGGTGAACAGAACGGTCAGCAGGTTGCGGGTAAGGGCAGAGCCTTCAGCCGCTTCGCCATGACCGCTGTGATCATCGTGCCCCGCTTCTGTGCCATGAGCCATCGGTTCCCCGAAATGGACAAGTTCGCCGGATTCATAAAGTTCAGCGTGCAGGATGATCTCCTGCACGAACGCGAAATGCAGCACGGCTGCAAACAGCCCTGCTGCAAAGCCGGCGATCAGCCCGCCGGCCAGCATACGCATCATCATGGGATGTAACGTGCCGCTGCCTTAGTGGCAGGGGAAGCCCGTTGCATGGCGCATGTCATGGGCGGCGTCGTGCAGCACAGCGGATTGCGCGTGACCTGCAAGGAACAGGACGCCCGCGCCCAGAAGCGCGACGAACAGGATGCTGAGGACCTTGGACTGCGTGGCGGAGCCGGTGGCAATCAGTTGCGACATTTTCTTTTCTCCTTGCCGTCACACCCGACGGCATTTCTGGTTTCACTTCGCGTGGCCGGTCTCCTGACTCACGGGTCACAGCCGAGCCTTTCCCCTTCCCACCGGCGCCACAGTGCCCCGGCAGTGGGTTAACGAAAGGCCGCTCGCCGCTCACAGTCGCGGGGGCGGTCGGGGCTTTGGGCGCCGCAACTTGGTCCGCCCTTTCCCCGTTCCCGTTTCAGCCCCGATGCTTTGCACCATTGGGACACCACATCATCACTATGCCGTTTGGGGACTTGCCGGGTCAATGCGCAAAACACGCCTGCTTGCGCATGAAAACGACCTCGGCGGGAAAAACTACGCCTTAGCCAGGAATGCGGGCAATGGCCTTGAGCCGCAGATCCCCGATCACGCGGGCATCCGCGAAATTGCCGTCAACCGAGTCGGCGTAAAGCGGCAGGAATGCCAGGATCAGAGGCAGGTCCGCCTCGGTCAGATCTCCAAAGAGATAGGCGGTTTTTCCCGGTGCGCGTACAGACAGGGTTGAGGGGCGCGGGCAGCCTGACATGCAGTCCACGGTATTGACCTTCGCAGTGGGCTCAGCAGGCAGAGCCGCGTGCAGCCGGTCTGCAAAACCCGATGCGCCAAGCACACAGGTGGTGCAGACGGTCAGCGTGATCTCAGACATCGCCATCAGCCAGCGGACCGTAAAGGATGAGGCCCGGCAGCTTGCTGTCGGATGTCATCAGCGTGGCCGCCAGCTCTGTCACCGTCGACCGGGTCAGTCGCTGATCCTCGGTTGAGACGCTTTCGGCAAACAGCGCGGGCGTGTCGGCGGGCAGGCCCTTGGCGACTAGCTGTTCCACCAGCGCCGCAAAGGTGCGCTTGCCCATATAAACCACGGTGGTCGCCCCGGGATCCGCAAGGGCCGCAAGGTCCAGCCCTTCGGGCAGCGCCCCGGTCACGTCATGGCCGGTCACGAACTGCACCCGGCGCGCCGTCAGTCGGCGCGTCAGCGGAATGCCCGCGGCGGCAGCTGCGGCAGAAGCAGAGGTGACGCCGGGAATGATTTCGTAGGGGATGCCTTCGGCACGCAGCGCGGTGATTTCTTCCTCAAGCCGTCCGAATATGCCGGAATCGCCGGATTTCAGCCGCACGATCCGTTGCCCGGTCTTGGCATAGTCGACCAGAAGGCGACTTACGTGATCCTGTTTGGGCGAGGGGCGACCAGCACGTTTCCCCACCCCGACCAGGTCTGCATCCTGCCGCGCATGGGTCAGGATGGGGCCTGAGCTGAGATCGTCGAACAGCACGGCATCGGCGCGGTTCAACCGGTCCACGGCCTTTAGTGTCAGCAACTCGGGGTCGCCCGGGCCAGAGGAAACGAAACTGACGAAGCCGGTCATGTTACCGCGTGGCCTCCGCGATCAGGTGGAAGAAGGTGCCGGTGGCGTGGCCCCGGCGAGACCCGGTCTCGGGCACTGCTGCGCCGCCCGCGTCGACCACCTCTGCCAGCGGTGCATCTGGCTGGTCAAGAATGGTAGAATAATGGAACTCATGGCCCCGCAGGCGCGCACCCGCCGCGTGGCCGGGCATGGCGGCTTGAAGTGTCGCCAACCGATAGCCCAGATGCATCTTGCGCTTCTCATACGAGGTCACGAGGCCTAGGAGGCCCGCCATTTCGTGATGCGTGCCCTCCTTGTCCACAAGTGCGCTGCCCATGGCCATGTAGCCACCGCATTCGCCGTGCACCGGACGGGTTTCTGCGAAGGATCGCAGGCCGGCGCGGAAATGCGTTGCGGCTGCCAATTGCCCCGCATGTAGCTCCGGATACCCGCCGGGCAGCCAGCAAATATCGGCGCTCTCATCGGGGGCTTCGTCATTCAACGGCGAGAAGGGCAGAATTTCGGCCCCCGCCCGCCGCCAGCCATCAAGCTGATGCGGATAGACGAAAGAAAACGCTCCATCGCGCGCCAAGGCGATGCGCTGGCCGGGCGGCGCAATTGAAGCGGTGTGACCGGTCATCGTCGTTTCAGCCGCGATCTCCAACATCCGGTCCAGGTTCACGTTCTCAGCCACGAACCGCGCCGCCGTGTCCAGAATGCGCGGCATCTCTGCCTGTTCGCCTGCCTGCACGAGGCCCAGATGGCGCGAGGGCATCTCGATCTCTTTTTGCCGGGGCAGGGTGCCGAGCACTTCGATCCCCACTTCCGACATGCCTGCCCGCAGCATTGCCTCATGCCGGGGCGAGGCGACGCGATTGAGAACAACCCCTGCAATACGCACATCGGGCCGCATCAGTGCGAAACCCTTGGCCACCGCAGCTGCCGACTGCGCCTGACCGGATGTATCCAGCACCAGGACCACGGGCCAGCCGGTCAGTGCTGCCAGATGCGCGCTGGCCCCGTTGCCGCATTCGCCGTCAATGGCCACCCCGTCGAAAAGCCCCATAGAGCCTTCCGCGACAATCAATTCCGCGTCCGCAGCACATCCGATCAGCCCGCCGATCATCTCCGCACCCATTGCCCAGGTGTCGAGGTTCACGGATGCCCGCCCGGCTGCTGCCGAATGAAATCCGGGGTCGATATAGTCCGGCCCGCTCTTGAACGGCTGAACGGTCAGCCCGCGCGCGCGCAGTGCCGCCAGCAGGCCAAGCGTCAGCGTGGTCTTGCCGGTGCCCGAGGCGGGGGCGGATATGATCAGACCGCGCGGCATCAGTCCACCGTTTCCGGGAAGCGCGGGTCGGTGCCCACGGGGCGGAAGCGGCGGTCGTAATCGCCTGCATAAAGGCAGCTCTCGTCGAAATCCTCTGCGCCAAGTGCAGGGCCGACCAGGATCAGTGCCGTGCGCCCGCGTTCGCCGCCCGTGGCCTCTTCAACCGTGGCGAGCGTTGCCTTGACGATCCGTTGGTCGGGCCAGGTCGCGCGCCAGATCACCGCGACCGGGCAATCGGGGCCATAGGCGGGCGATAGCCGAGCCACCACGTCCTCCAGCACATGCACCGACAGGTGAATGGCCAGCGTCGCGCCGGTGGCGGCGAAGTTCTCCAGCGTCTCGCCCTCGGGCATGGCGCTGGCGCGACCCGAGGTGCGGGTCAGCACCAGCGATTGTGCGACGCCGGGCAGGGTCAGTTCCGCGCCCAAAGCGGCGGCAGCGGCAGCGAAAGAGGGCACGCCCGGCGTCACGTCATAGGGGATGCCTTCCGCACGAAGGCGGCGCAGCTGTTCGCCCATGGCCGACCAGACCGACAAATCACCGGAATGGAGCCGCGCCACGTCATGGCCTGCCGCATGGGCGGCCTTAATCTCATCCACGATCTCGTCGAGCGACAGAGGCGCGGTGTTCACGATCCGCGCGCCTTCAGGACAGTGGGAGAGCAACTCCTCCGGCACCAGCGACCCGGCATAAAGGCAGACCGGGCACGCGGCGATCAGGTCGCGTCCGCGCAGGGTAATCAGGTCGGCAGCGCCAGGGCCTGCACCGATAAAGTGAACGGTCATGTGTCAGTCCTTTCTGCCAGCGCGATGGTGGCCATACCACAGGCGCTGGCCACGCGCGGGGCGATCAGACGCGCCCTGTAGCCGCCTTTGCGGGCGGAAGCCAGAGCCAGAGCCTCGGCCACGCTGCCGGTGGCGAAGCGCGCCTTGATGCGGGGGGAACAGGTAAGCGTGGGCTCGCCCGCGATGTCCTGTTCGGTCAGGTGAGTAAGCGGCAGGTTTTCTGCTTTCGCCCATGCGGTCAGCGCGGGGGATGCCTTTATCGACAGGCAAGCCAACGCGTCGGGGCGGCGACCGGCACGGGCCAGCGCATCGCTGAAGGCCGCTGAGCCCGCTCCCTCGCGCAATCCGATGCCAGCCCAGATCATCGCGTCACCGTCCATTGCAGCACCGGCCGCGCCCGGTTCCAGCCGCGCATGGAGCCAAGCGGTGCGGCCTCCGCCAGCTCAGCGCGCAGGAGGTGGCCGCCATAGGCCTCGCTCCAGCGGATCAGCAGCGCCTCGGTTTCCAGCGTCACGGCATTCATGACCAATCGCGTTCCTTTGGGCATCCGCTCCCAAAGCGATGTCAGCATATCCTCGGTCGCGCCGCCACCGACAAAAACCGTGTCGGGATCGGGCAGGTCGGCAAGCGCCTCGGGCGCGCGGCCTTCCACGATGGCGATGCGGTGATCGAGCCCGAAATTGCGGGCATTGGCGCGGATATTCTCGGCCCGATCGGCGCGGGTTTCCAGTGCTGTCGCGGTGGCGCCAGGTGCGGCAAGGCAGAATTCGACCGAGATAGAGCCGGACCCTGCGCCCAGATCCCACAGATGCTGGCCAGGACACGGCGCGAGGGCGGAAATGGTCAGGGCCCGGACCGGGCGTTTGGTGATTTGGCCGTCGCTTTGAAACAGGTCATCGGCCAGACCGGAAGCGCGGGACAGACCGGGCGCGCCCTTTGCTTCGATTGCGGCGAGGGCGGGGGACGCGACATTGACAAGGTCGCCATCCCTGGCGGTGACGCTGTGCAAGCACTCGCGCGGGCCGCCAAGCGCCTCGCAGATCATCAGCCGGGACGCGCCATAGCCCTTTGCGGTCAACCACTGGGCAAGCTCTGCCACTGCATCCCCGTCGCGCAGGGTGCACAGGATGCGCGCGCCCTCGTGCAGCACCGGGGTCAGCCGTTCAAACGGCGCGGCGTGCAGGCCAAGGCAAATCGTATCCTCCAGCTTCCAGCCAAGCCGCGCGGCGGCGAGAGAGAAGCAGGACGGTGCCGGGAAGGCGCGCCATTCGTCGGGCGCAAGGTGGCGTGACAGCGATCCGCCCGCGCCGTGCCAGAAGGGATCGCCCGAGGCCAGAACCGCAACGCGATGACCGCGCAGAGTCATCACAGGGTCTACCGAAAAGGGCACAGGCCACGGGCGGCCACGATCCCCCACCCCGGCCAATTCCAGATGCCTTGGGCCGCCGAAGACGATTTCCGCGGCATCCAGTGCATCGCGGCTTGCGGGGGGCAGACCGTTCAGGCCATCTTCGCCCAGACCGATCAGGGACAACCAGGGCTCAGACATGACTCGTATCCTCCTGCTTGGCGGCACGACCGAGGCCACCATGCTTGCCCGCCTGCTGGCCGAGGCGGGGGTGGATGGCATCTTCTCCTACGCAGGCCGGACCGACAAGCCGATGGCGCAGCCCCTGCCCACGCGGGTCGGGGGCTTTGGTGGGGTGGTGGGTCTCGTGGACTACCTGCGGGCCGAGCGGATCACTCATGTGGTCGATGCCACCCATCCCTTCGCCGCGCAGATGAGCACACATGCCGTGGCGGCCTGTACTGAGTCCGGGGTGGCCCTGGCGGGGCTTGAACGGCCCGGCTGGCCGCAGGGCGAGGGCGACCGCTGGACCCATGTCGCGGATATGAGCGGCGCGGTTGCAGCCCTGCCATCCGACGGCGCGCGTGTGTTTCTGGCGATCGGCAAGCAGAACCTGGCTGATTTCGCCGCGAAGCCCGCGAACTTCTACCTTCTGCGTCTCGTCGATCCGCCAACCGATCCGTTGCCCCTGCCGAATGCAGAGGCCGTGATCGCCCGTGGCCCGTTCGACATGGCCAGCGATCGCCAACTTCTGGAACACCACGCCATCACCCACATCGTCGCCAAGAACAGCGGCGGCAGCGGGGCGCGGGCCAAGCTGGATGCCGCACGCGCGCTTGGCCTGCCGGTGATCCTGATCGACCGGCCGCATGTGCCGCCGCGCCGGGTTCTGGACCGGCCGGAGGCTGTTATGGCGTGGCTGGATCACAGCGCCGACCTCGGGGTGTAGACATAAGGCCCGACGCGCCGCGTATCGCGATTGCCAACGATGACCATCGTGCGCATGTCGGCCATCTCTGGCGTGGCCTCGGCCAGTGTTACGGTGTTGATCGCTTCCTCGGGCGTGCTGACCGCGCGGGCGAAGGAAATGAGCGTCTCTTCCCCGCAGGCCTCACGCAGGATCTCCAAAGCGCGCGCGAACTGGTGAGGCCGGGACTTGGAGCGCGGGTTGTAGAAGGCCATCGCAAACCCCGCCTCTCCCGCCGCGCGCAGGCGCTTTTCGATCAGCTCCCACGGTTTGAGGTTATTAGACAGATTGATCGCCGCGAAATCATGCCCCAAAGGCGCGCCGATCCGGGCGGCGGCGGCGAGCATAGCGGTGATGCCGGGCAACACGCGGATGTCGAGGGTGAACCACTCCTTCGGACCGGCCTCTAAGGCCTCGAACACGGCGCTTGCCATGGCAAAGACGCCCGGATCGCCGGAGGAGACCACGACCACGCGCTTGCCTTCCGCCGCCATTTCCAGCGCGTGGGTGGCGCGCTCAAGCTCCACCCTGTTGTCAGATTCGTGCAGCGTTAGCCCCGGACGCGGCGCCACCCGGCGCACATAGGGGATGTAGCCCACCACATCCGTCGCCTCGGCCAGAACTTCGGCCACCTCGGGCACGACAAGGCTGTCTCGCCCCGGCCCGAGTCCTGCGACGACGACCCAACCGCTCATGGCCGACGGCCCTGTCCGTGCAGCAGGCAGATTGCGAAATAGGGCGTCTCACCCGCGAAGTCGGTCAGCTTCTGCACCGTCTGTTTCGGCATGGTGCCGCGTTCCACCAGCCAGGCATCGTCAAGCCGCCCGGCGGCGTCCAGCGCGCGTTTCAGTTTCGGCAAGTTGCGACCGATCTTCATGACCACGGCGGCGTCGGTGTCCTTTAGCCGCCGCACAAGTTCGTCCTCGGGCAAGGTCGCCATCGCCACGGTCAAAACGTCATCGCCCCAGGTGATCGGCATGTCGGTCGCGGTCCAGCAGCCGGACATGCCGGTGATGCCGGGCACGATTTCCACCTCGACCCGGCCTTGCAGGCGCGAATGCAGGTGCATGAAGGAGCCGTAGAAGAACGGGTCGCCCTCGCAGAGAACGATCACGTCATCGGTTGCGGCCAGCGCTTCCAGCCGGTCGGTCCAGTCGTCGTAGAATTCCGCAAGAATACGCTTGTATTCCGGGTCCTTGAAGGAAATCTCGGTCGTCACCGGATATTCCATCGCGTGTTCGGTCACATCCTCGCGCAGCATTCCCTCGACGATCTGGCGCGCCTGCCCCTTGCGGCCCGCCTTGCGGAAATAGGCGAGGTGCTTGGCCCCCCGTATCAACCGGTCGGAGCGGACGCTCATGAGATCGGGGTCGCCAGGGCCGAGCCCGGTGCAGATGACCTTGCCCATGTCGCTTACTCCTTGAAACTGGCGAGCGCGTTGACCGCCGCCACGGTAATGGCCGAGCCGCCAAGGCGGCCCTGCACGATCATCGATGGGACCGGCAGGTCCTGCATCAACGCATCTTTGGACTCGCGTGCACCGACAAAGCCCACGGGACAGCCGATGATCGCGGCCGGGCGCGGGCAGGCGGGGTCTTCCAGCATGTTCAGAAGGTGAAAGAGCGCCGTGGGGGCGTTGCCGATGGCCACAAGCGCGCCCTGCAAATGCGGGCGCCACAGTTCCAGCGCGGCGGCAGATCGCGTGTTGGCCATCTCTTTCGCCATGTCGGGCACGCGCGGATCGCGGAGCGTGCAGATCACCTCGTTATTCGCGGGCAGGCGGGGCCGGGTGATGCCCTCGCTGACCATGTAGGCGTCACACAGGATTGGCGCGCCGTCCTTCAGGGCCTGTCGCGCGATCGTGGCCATGCCGGGGGAAAAGCGCACGTCCTTTTCCAGCCCCACCAGACCGGCGGCATGAATCATGCGCACGACAACCGGTTCCTCGTCGCGGTCGAAGCGGTCCAGATCGGCCTCAGCCCGGATGGTGCGGAAGCTTTCCTCGTAGATGGCAGCGCCGTTGGTCTCGTAGGTGTGGGGCATTCAGAGGGCCTTCTTGATCTGGTTGGGGGCAAGGCCGGTGGCCTCGGGCGTGGCATCTGCGCGGCCGTCACGGATCAGGTCGAAGCGTTCGGGGGCCGTCGCGGTCAGGGTCAGGGCCGCAGGGCCGGGATGGGCGCATCCCTTGGCACAGCCAGAGATATGCAGGCTCTGACCAGCGGGCAGGTGCGGGGCAAGGGCGCGGGCCAGGTCGCGTGTGGGCGAAAGCCCTTGCGGACAGCCGGGCGCGCCGGTGCAGACGTCAATTCTCAGGCGCGGGTCGGTCGCATCATGGATCAGGCCCGGAAGGTCTGGGGCCTCGGTCACGCCCTCCATCAGCAGCATCCGCCATGGGGTTAGCCTCAGCGGTCCAATCGCCGCGAGCCGCAAAAGTGTTTTCGCCGCGATCTGCCCAAATTCCAATGCGATGAGGCGGCCTTTGGGATGAAGGCCTGGGCCAGGGGCTGGGGCCTCGACGCCTGCCATCTCGTCACTTGCCAGCCAGTCCGGCAGGACCGCGCCCGATGCCAGATGCCGCGCCATGCGCCCGCGTCCCTCGGGGGCACCGCCGCTGGCAAGGAACCAATGCGCGAGATCGATAGCCGCCTGCGCCGCCATGTCAGGCTTCACAATCACGCCCCGCGCGCTTTCGTCGGCGCGCACCAAGATATCGCCGCCAAGCCGTTCAAGCCGGATATCGGCGGAACTGCCCCGCAGGATCGGTGCGGAACCGGTGTCGATGGCGAAGCCGAACTTGCCGGGCAGGTTAGGTGCATCAGGGGCGGCCAGCGCCATCGTCACTGCGATTGCCATGCGCTGCGTGATGTCGCGCTCTTTCCAGAAGGGCTGGATCATCAGGTTGCGGCGGCTTTCCACCTCGACGCTCTGATCGACCAGTCCGAATTCTTGCAGCCCCCAAATCAGAGCTGCATGATCGGCTTCGCGAATTCCCCGAATTTGCAGGTTGGCACGGGCTGACAGATCAATCAGGCCATTTCCGTAGCGATGCGACAGGTCGGCCACGCACTGGATCTGTTCCTGCGACAGCGCCCCAAGCGGCGCGCGGACACGCACCACCAGCCCGTCACCCGACATCATCGGGCGCAAAGCACCAGGGCACCAGCCATGAACCAAAGGGCCGCTCACTGTGCGGCCTCCAGAGTGGCGGCGATGGAATTGCGGCGCGTGACCCAGAGCCCCGCATCATGCAGCGCCTGGAACCGCGCGCGCATCGCGGCGAGCGCGGCGGGGTTTTCCTGCTCCATGAAGTCCACAAGGTCTTCCCGGCCAAGTGTGGCGTCATGGTAGAGGTCAAACAGATGCGGCGGCACGGCGGCGGCGAGATGCGCGAAAGCGGC